>NZ_JBHSGO010000176.1:0-15084 GCF_042654485.1 Falsiporphyromonas endometrii
CCCGGGCGGACGCCAATCCCCCCGGTGTTTTTCATGCCCGCCTGACGGATGAACAAAACAATGAATTGAAATGATTAATTTTGACTCAAAGATAAACCTCCTTTACACACTTTTTGGGATACTACCCATAATAATGCTATACAAATAGAGTCAGACAACTAAAACCATACTCTTAATAATTAAACATCACATTGTCTATCCAAAGGACATTGCCCGGAGAACCGATATAAGCTCCTCCATTGCTTGATGCAAATTGCAGACACAAATGTGTTGGCTTCTCATTTTCATCAGCCCATGCCACCTCTCTAATAGGTGTAATTCTCCCCTTACTATTAACCGTATAATCTCTTCCATTTAAGAGGCCCATTGTACGAGCATCGTAAGATGGATTATTTCTAATATCTCCATAGAGGATCTTATAAGTTGCACCATTGACCCATCCACCGGTAGATTTGGAGTACTCAACCACCATGGTTCCGACACGCTTTGCATAAATATTACCGGCCTTATCCTCCCAGCGTTTTTGAAGCATCAATGCCACGATTGGCTTATCCATACCCGAAACAGTTTTGATCGATCCGAATCCCGTAGCTTTGATACGGTTGGGCTGTCCGCTAAGTTTTACGCAATAGTCATACTTCAACTCTTTTGGACGAGAAGTAAAAGGTATACCAACATTAAGAATCTTATCCGGATTGTCCGTACTCTTGATTGGCTCGTGTACAGATCCTACAAATACAGATCCGGCAGCCAAGACCTTCAGGTTGATAAGACCCAACACTTTGACTTTCTCTATTCTTGTTTCCAATCTTGCACAATAGCCATTACCTCTCTTTTCGGGAAAGACAGAGCAATTTGTCTTGGTAATCCCCTTTACCTTTGCCATCACATCTGATGTAGCCCAAGGAGATCCGCCCTTATTAGTATAAGCTATATCCCCCTTTATGGTACTGGTAGGTCCTATGGCATAAATGGTCTTAGTGTTGCCGCCAATCAACAAAGACTCTTTGATTATTCGAGTAATCCATTGATCCATGTTGCCATAAGGTAATTGTTGCTGAGCCATCAAAGTATTGCTATTGAATCCCATCATTAAGATGGCAATGGCTATGCTACTATAAAAAATCTTTCTATTCATATCTAAAGTGATTATTCTTCAAATTATCGAAATCCTCTTTCCCCAATCCGATGCTTTGAAATGTTAAAGGTTTATTATGATCATTTAAGTAAAGAGGCAAACCTTCCTTGAAATTTCCACTACAAAGAGACAAGCTGTCTACACTCTTATTCGTCGAGATACCGCTCAAGTCCAAGATTGTCTGAAAGCAAGACAAACTGGAGGAGATTTGCTTCAAACTATTTTCCTTCAAGTAATGAACAAGATCCGGATGCTCCTGTCCAAAAGGCTCAGATGTCCACACAATAAGAGGGACATGAATCTGATAATAAGAAGGTACAGGAGAAGCATGCAAAAACAACTTACGCGAATCATCATATATATCTTCTCCATGATCTGAAGTATAAAGCATAGCTGAGGAGACATGCTCTCCCTTTATCATCTCAATCAAATGATGCAAAAACTTATCTGTATATCGAATGCTATTATCATAAGCATTGATTAGGTTTGGACGGTTGCGCCAATCGGCATCTACCGGACTATCAGGCTTAAAAAAGGCATCCTTCTCCGGATAACGCTCTTTGTATGAGAAGTGAGAGCCATAAGTATGGAGCACTATGAAAAGTTTCTTATACCCTTTGTCCAACTCCTGTCTTACAAAAGGGAGTAGATCCAGATCCTTTGGGTCTTTGGGAATCCCGGGCATCTCCTTAATAAAAATCACATCATCTGCTTCCTTGCCGAAGAAATCTATAAAAGAATGATTGTATTTCTGGTTTGAAAGATAGGCTGTATGAAATCCGGCCTCCTTAAAAGCAGAAATGATCCCCTTGGCTGAATAGACAGAATCGTAATCGGATGCTGTCACATAGGACATCAGAAGAGGCACGCTCTTATGAGTCGTATTCGACTGGCTCAACACAAATGGATAAGCTATTACACCGTCTTCGGTACTAAGAAGAGGATTAGTAGGACGCTTATACCCCATCAATGACCAATTGTCAGCACGGGAAGTCTCACCAATGACATAAACATAAATTTCAGGATCATCTTTGCTCCTACAAGATTGTGCTTGGTAACTAAAATTTTTGGACAGCTCATCGTAATGATGAAGTTTATATTGATGATTGGCAGCCAGATAAATATTATACCCAACATTGACCGGATAAAGCTCATTCAAAATACTGTACCCCCCGCCCCAGATATAGGCACAAAGCAAAGACAATACGGCCGGAACAAAAGACCAACGAGCAACTAAGAGCCGCAATGATCTCCTTGCCTTAATCTCATTTACTTTTTTGACCACCATAAAGATGGAGATAAAAAGAGGGGGCAAGTACAAAACAAACACAATGACTAAAGCGGGAAGCAAATTGTCCAACAGCTCCATCGCCTCCCCCGGATTGGTTGTTGTCAGATTGAGAAACATATCTACGGCAATCACAGATCTTCCGAACAGATAAAGAAGGACAATCTGGAAAGCAGCAAAAAAAGCTATAATATAAAGCCACAAAAAGCCCTTGCTTACATTGCGAAATCCGGATAAGATAAAAGCATAGACAGACAATGGGACAAACACATTGGCCACCTTAGCTACAACAGACCAGTGCTCCGTAAAACACAGAGCAATATTGGGCACTATAAGCAAGATGAGATAGTAAAAGAAAAGAATGTTTCCGCTCAAAACTCTACTCAAACGAGGATATTTACTCCTAAAATCTTCCATTGCACACATATATATTGTATGTCAGCTGTCGCCGAGACAGCATTAAAAAAGGGCATAAACTTACGCAACCCTCAAAATGAAACGAGGCTTATGATAAAAAAACCTCAACCTTATCTTCGGCACTATGGGACATTTTCGGCAAAATATGGAGGCCACCCCACAATGTCATAAATAGACTGCTAAGGTAATACTTATGTATCTAATCAAATAAAAATGGCGATATTTTCTTTCAAAATATCTCTTCGTCAAATTTAATCCAAACAAGCTTAAAAAAGCTTTTAGAAGCAAGATGTTCCTCGATGTTGCGATATACAATCGCTCCAAAACGAGGAACATCTATTTATTGTAATCAGCCTAACTCAGATTGCTCTTATATCACAAGAAGCTTAACGATGGCATAGCCACCAAATACGAGCCAGGCAAAAAGGATCAATGCCATAATGAATGGTTTGAGACCGGCCTCCTTAAACTTTGCAATTTCGGCATCACAACCAAGTGCAGTCATTGCCATAGTCAAAGCAAAAGTATCCAACCATTTGACAGCATGAGTAAATGAATCGTAATATTCAGACATACCCATATTTCCGGCCAAATAAGTCAGTCCGGTATTGATAGCTACGACAACAAGGAAAAGCACTGCAAACCAAGGGATTTGAACTTTAGCATTAGCAGAAATCTCTCCTGTGGCTTTCTTTCTTCTATTGACAAAATAACCTAAAATCAAAAGAAATGGAGCAAGCAGAATAACACGAATAACCTTTGTGATAGTAGCCAAGCCGGCTATCTCAGGATTGTTCATAGCCGCACCGGCACCCGCCACATGCGCTACCTCATGCAAAGTCGAACCCGTATATATAGCCACTTGATGATCTGTCATACCACTAAGCCAGCCGGCACGATACATCGAAGGGTACAAAAACATAGCTATCGTACCGAAGATTACAACTGTACTGACTGCCACAACAGTTTTATATGGCTTGTCATCAAGCACAGGCTCTGTACCCAAGACCGCCGCAGCACCACAGATAGCAGATCCGCTCGATATCAAGATAGCTTGATTGGTATCTATCTTAAGCAACTTTCCAATCAAAAGACCAAGCAAGATGACGGAAGTAACAATACAAATATCTACAAGCGTCCCATGCAAACCAACCTCCGCAATTTGAGTCAAGGTCAATCTAAATCCAAAGAAAACAATCGCTGTACGAAGGATTGTCTTTGATGTAAACTTAATGCCCGGATTCCAAGCATTGGGAAGATGCATTCTCAAAGTATTGGCATAAATCATACCCAAGACAATACCAATGATAAGAGGACTAATACTCAAACTCTTGAAGATGGGCAGCTCTCCTAAATAGAAAGCGGCAAAAGAAAAGAGGGCCATGAACAAGATGCCATGGATCTTATCTGCTTTTTGTACGTGCATAATTATTGTAGTTCTTAATTAATAGTTGAGGCAAAGTTAAATAAAACTACTTGAGAGAAAGTATCAAAAACGACGAAAAACAACTCATAAACTATTACATTTACTTTACAATAAATTCAAAACAGCATCTAAAGTTGTACCTTTGTGGTCGATTTATAAATTAGTAACGATGAATAAGATCAATTTTGTAGAAGAATTGCGTTGGCGTGGAATGATTCACGACATGATGCCGGGTACAGAAGAACAACTTAACAAAGAGATGTGCTCCGCATATGTGGGGATAGACCCGACAGCAGATTCGCTTCACATCGGACACCTCGTATCAGTAATGATGCTTCGCCATTTGCAGAGAGCCGGCCATAGACCGATTGCCCTCATTGGTGGTGCTACCGGTATGATTGGCGACCCCAGCATGAAATCCGCTGAGCGCAACCTCCTCGATGAAGAAACACTTCGTCATAACCAAGCAGCAATCAAAGCTCAGCTTGGCAAATTCTTAGATTTTGACTCCGGCAACGACAATGCCGCAGTACTTGTCAATAACTATGACTGGATGAAGGATTATGGTTTCTTGCATTTTATTCGTGACATCGGTAAGCATATCACTGTAAACTACATGATGGCTAAAGACTCTGTCAAGAAGCGTCTCGAACAGAATAGCAAGAGCGGACTTTCATTTACCGAGTTCAGCTATCAACTTCTTCAAGGATATGACTATCTATACTTATATAGAAATCAAGGGTGTAAACTGCAGATGGGCGGATCTGACCAATGGGGCAATATTACTACCGGTGCAGAGCTGATTAGGCGTGTAGATGGTGGAGAAGTTTTTGCGCTTACCTGTCCACTTATTACCAAAGCTGATGGAGGCAAATTTGGTAAGACAGAGAGTGGTAACGTCTGGTTGGACAAGAGATACACTTCTCCTTACAAATTCTATCAGTTCTGGCTCAATGTTGGAGACGAAGAGGCTATCAAGTACCTCAAGATCTTTACCATTCTCAGCCAAGAAGAGATTGAAGATCTTGCCCGCCAGCAAGCTGAAGCTCCTCATCTAAGATTGGCACAAAAGAGACTTGCCAAGGAGGTAACCATTATGGTTCATTCTGTAGAAGACTATGAAGCTGCAGTGGAAGCATCCAATATACTTTTTGGTAAAAGCACAAAAGAGCAGCTATCAAAGTTGGATGAGGCTACTTTGCTTGATGTGTTTGAAGGAGTACCTCAATTTGAGGTCGAAAGAAGTGTTATTGATAATGGCATCAAAGCAATAGACCTTATGACTGAAGCTGCCGCCATCTTCCCGTCAAAAGGAGAAATGCGCAAAACAACACAAGCCGGAGGTGTCAGCATCAATAAAGAGAAACTTCCAAATCACGAGGAGATAATAAATGCATCTTACCTTATAGATAATAAGTATATTATTGCACAGAGGGGTAAGAAAAACTACTTCCTTATTATCGTAAAAGATTAAGAGAAAACACCTTAAAAAGTTTGAGCGTGCTCAGTCTCAAAAGGAGGCAGGGTACGCTCTTTTTATCATCAAACAGATGACCCTTTCGCCTAAAACTGCACTGAATTAGATAAATAATGTAAATTTATTTAGCTCTGTTTTCGCCTAAAATCAGCCTATTTTTGACCTTAAAAGAGACTTATTCTTTATAGCTTTAAAAACAGATAGGACGGTTTCGTCCTATCTGTATGTTAATATATGTATAAGCTACTTTTTATTGACAATTTGGCGTCTAAAAAACAGCTTTCAGGCCGCCTTTTTAGTAAGGTCGCGCGACTTGCAATCCATTCTCGCGCTACCTTGAACCTATACTCGCGCGAGGTTGCACCTGAAGTAGCGCGACTTTGCATGTCAAGGTCGCGCGAGATCAGATCTAAAGTCGCGCGAGAATGGATTGCTTCTCGCGCGACTTTATTTGTTAAAATAGCGCATAAAAAAGCCCGTTTCGTACTAATAAAACGGACAAAGTCGGCTAAGGTGTCAAGAAACCCTAACCCTCGAATTTGAGATTTTGAAGTTGAATCAGTCTTGTTTGAGTAGTTTTTAGAGTATTAGTCAAGGAAACAGTATTTAACAAATAGTATCCCCTTATGACGAGCTTCACAGCCCTTTGATACATTTCATTCACGAGATTGAATTTGACAGATGCAAAGTCATCGATATGTTTCCCTGCAATAAGGCATACCCCACCCTCTTGGAAGAATGCTTCTCCAATCGAAATGATTATCAAAAGTATGGTAAGTAATATGCTTATTTTCATGGATTATGCTCTTATTAACGACTAAGATACTAAAATTCAGACACATTTGAAATTATTCATACGCAGTCCTTTTCGTCTTATTCTCTTTGCAATATTTACAAAAAAAGTTCTGACATAATACCATCCGACAAGAATATGCCTTTTCGAGTCAAGATAAGATGATCATTTCTTACTTGTAAAAGATGCTGATCAATAAAACTTTGGCTCTGTCGCAAGATCTCTGCCCTTCTTCCAAAAAGGGACTCATACCTGCTCAGATCCAACCCCCATTTGGTTCTCAGACTACACATAATCATCTCATCATGCCTATTGACTTGTGTGAGATATTCATTATCGTGAGGAGCATCCTTCCCCTCCAATAAGCAATCAATATACCTTCTCAAATCTGAATAATTCGAACGTCGACAGTCCATACCGTCATAAGAATGAGCAGCAGGGCCAAACCCCATATAAGGAAGCCCAAGCCAATAGGAGGTATTATGGATGGCATAGGCTTCATTTTTAGCAAAGTTGGATATTTCGTATTGCTCATACCCGCCATCAGACATAAGGCTTATCAACAGCTCAAACTGTTCTAAGCTAAGTTCCTCATCAATAGGAGAAACCCTACCCTTCAATCTTAAATTATTCAAAGGAGTTCCCTCCTCATAAATAAGGTGATAAGCCGAAATGTGACCGGGATCCAGATCTAAAGTTGTCATAATATTATGTTTCCAACGCTCTATGGTCTGGTTGGGCAAGCCATATATCAGATCCAAACTTAATCGGCTATATCCTTTGTCTTGACACATTTTCACCGCTGACATGGCTCTATCGGATGTATGCCGACGCCTCAAAAACTTCAGATCGTCGTCATACCACGACTGCACCCCCATAGATATACGATTGATTGGCAAAGAGGCTATCCCATCAAGGTACTCATTGGTCACATCATCCGGATTCATTTCAATGGTCACTTCCTTCAAAGAAGAAAGATCGAAAGACGAATTCAAACAATCGAAAATACCTCCTAACTGTTTTGGAGAAAGGAGAGAGGGGGTTCCACCTCCCAAATAGATGGTATCTAATTGATCAGACCTATTAGATCTCAAACCAATCTCCCGCTTAAGACAGGTCAAGTAGTCTTCAATATCTTGCGTATTTGTCTTACTATAAAAGTCACAATAAATACATTTACTGGCACAGAATGGGATATGGATATAGAGATACATAAAAGACTATTATTTCTGTTCAGTCGGTTCGACCTTACGGCAAATAGGAGCCACAGGCTCTTCAAACTGCCTTTTTACAATCTCTTCAATCTGCTTATTTGCTGTAAGGTTGGCTTCCCGATAAAAACAAATACCGGGCATTCCCTTCTCTCTACAATAGGTCATTTGTTCGTCAATCACCTTAGGATCCCATGAATTTCTACCCTCGTCAATGCGATAAACACCCAAGCCCGGGACCACATTGATTTCATCGGAATGTGCCTGCCAATCATCAAGAAACGGAAAGAAATAATCTCCTTTGTGATACATCATTGGTACGACAAAATCAACAAGCCCCAGCTTAGACCAAGTAAGGGGGTCTTGATAGACATCTTCATAACAGGTCCATCCTATATTTGGATACTCAGGGAGGCGCTTTAGACGGCCCAATGTGGCACAACTAATCATCATAGAGGGATGATCCTTACGGACAACATCATTGATACGTTTCATAAGATCGGTAATGTTCCCGCGACGCCATTCATCTCTGGAAGTTCCTTGAGGACAATACTTACGAAATGCAGAGGTATCATTAAAACGCTCTGCAAAATCCGGATATCTTACATAGTCCATATGCACTCCATCCAGATTGGGATACTTATCTACCAATTCCCTGACAAGGGAAGCAATATAAGCTCTCACCTCCGGAAGGCCCGGATTGAGTTGCCATTCGCCACGATGCTTAACACACCAAGAGGGGTGATTAGAACGCGGGGGATGATTGGATGAGCGGTCATTGCCTAAGGGGAATGTGACCATCCATGCATGGATTTGTAGTCCACGCTTATGACACTCTTCAATGGCAAAAGACAAAGGATCGTACCCCATAGAGCTACGACTACCTGAAAAAGCCAAAGCATAAGGCTCATACTGTGATGGATAAATAACATCACCTCTATGACGAACTTGCAAAAAGACTGTATTAAAATGATCGGCAGCCAATCGGTCCAAGATACGACACAGCTCTTCACGCTGTGAGGCCTCAGCTTGAACCGTCGTGGCACGCCTTGTCGGCCAGTCAAGATTGTAAATTGTGGTGAGCCACACGGCTCGCATCTCTTTGGGGACTTTTGGGCGCACAATCTTCTTTCCTACTATCTCAGCAGCGGGAAGAGTATCTGTCGGAATGGTTGTGGTAGCAGAGTGCCTCTTTGTGTCACATGAATATAAAAGCACAAGTGAAACCAACATAAAGAATGAATAGCAAACCTTTTTCATCTTATCATCTCAAAAAATAAGGCTGTGTCACACTATTCAAAGTATTACGACACAGCCTTTAGATATAACTTACATCTAACCATAGGACCAAGAAAACAGACACTTCGTCCCGGGAAAGACTAGAAACGGCTAAAACAAATTAATAATGAATATTGTCAATCAAACGAATGTCGCCACAATAAACAGTAATACAACCTACCGGCTCTTTGCTCTCAGCCCATGTAGAGATGCTCTTAAGTGTACGACCATCGACAATGTCATAATATTCTACTCGAAGATATTCGGTAGCATTCAACATCTCTATTACTTTGTTGCGGGTAGCTTGAGGAGACAAGATGCCTTTCCAAGTCAAAGATTCAATCATAACCTTATGAATGGTAGGTGCAATAGCACGCCATTCTGGCTTGAGCAAAAGATTGCGACTGCTCTTGGCCAAACCATCAGCTTCACGGACGATAGGACAAGGGAAAATCTTAACATTCTGACCCGTAATCTCAAGCATACGACGGATTACAGCTATCTGCTGAAAGTCTTTCTCTCCAAAGAAAGCCAAATCAGGCTCGACAAAATCGAACAATTTGCTTACAATCTGACATACCCCATTGAAGTGCCCCGGTCTGCGAGGTCCCTCCATAACAGCACCCACATTACCCAAATCGAACTGACGAGTATCCGGTTCCGGATATACCTCCTCTTCCGACGGAGCAAAGAGAATATCGACTCCTGCCGACCGAAGCAATTCGGCGTCCTCTTTGGGTGTGCGAGGATAAGTTTCGTAGTCATGAGGATCATTGAATTGTGTTGGATTGACAAATGTACTGACAAGCACAATGTCACAATTGGATTTTGCTGTGTTGACAAGGCTAAGATGCCCCTCATGAAGAGCCCCCATAGTAGGAACCAAGCCAACCTGTTTACCGCCCTCACGAAGTATCTTGACCGCTTCGCGAAGGTCTGATATGCGTTCTATTCGTTGCATGATTATTTCCTTGATACTTATTGATTTTATTTCAGCTGACAAAGGTAGGTAAAATACAAACGAAATATAAAAGCTCTTTTTATTTATATGTATAGACATACTTAAAGCATGACTTCTTCCAAAAGAGATTACTTGCGCAGCCAATACAATCGAATTATATACTTTTGTACCAAAATAAATCAATAAAATGGGACTAAAGGAAGAAATAGCAAAGCGAAGAACGTTCGCAATCATTAGCCACCCGGACGCCGGTAAGACCACCTTAACAGAGAAACTACTACTCTTTGGAGGTGCAATACATGTGGCAGGAGCAGTAAAAAACAACAAAATCAAAAAGACTGCAACCAGCGACTGGATGGAAATAGAGAAGCAAAGGGGTATTTCTGTGGCAACTTCTGTCATGGGATTTAACTATGCAGATCACAAAATCAACATCCTTGACACCCCGGGTCACCAAGACTTTGCCGAAGATACATTTAGGACACTTACAGCTGTAGACTCAGTCATAATTGTTGTAGACTGCGCCAAAGGTGTGGAAATACAGACCAGAAGACTAATGGAGGTCTGCCGAATGCGAAAAACTCCTGTCATGATTTTTGTCAACAAACTTGACCGAGAAGGTAAAGATGCTTTTGATATATTGGATGAACTGGAGAAAGAGCTTGAGATTGCAGTAAGACCTTTATCATGGCCTATTGGCATAGGTAAAACCTTCAAAGGGGTATACAATATTTATCAATCAGAGCTCAATCTCTTTAGACCTGACAAACAAAAAGTCACAGAACGAATCAGCTTTGAGAATATTGATGATCCCGAGCTTGACAAACACATCACAGCAGACCTGGCATCAAAGCTCAGAGAAGAACTCGAAATGATACAAGAAGTCTATCCACAATTTGACAAAGAAGCATATCTCAAAGGCGATCTTGCCCCGGTCTTTTTTGGATCTGCACTCAACAATTTCGGGGTAAAAGAGCTGTTGGATTGTTTCATTGATATTGCACCAGCCCCAAGGCCGGTCAAGGCTGAAGAGCGAATGGTAGAGCCTCAAGAACAAGCCTTTACCGGATTTGTATTTAAGATTCATGCCAATATGGATCCGAATCATAGGTCCTGTATAGCATTTGTAAAGGTATGTTCAGGAAAATTCGAAAGAAATACATATTATCAGCATATACGCCTTGGCAAACAACTGAGATTTAGTAGCCCAACGGCCTTTATGGCTCAGAAGAAAGAAATCCTTGACGAAGCCTTTGCGGGAGACATCGTGGGGCTTCCCGATACCGGAAACTTTAAGATTGGCGACACCTTAACAAGCGGTGAAGACCTGCACTTCAGGGGACTTCCAAGCTTCTCTCCGGAGCTATTCAAATACATCGAAAACGAAGACCCAATGAAACAAAAGCAACTTCAAAAGGGTATCGACCAATTAATGGGTGAAGGAGTCGCTCAGCTATTTACCAACCAATTTAATGGAAGAAAGATTATAGGTACTGTTGGACAGCTACAGTTTGAGGTCATTCAGTACAGACTTCTACACGAATATGGAGCAAAATGTCGATGGCTTCCCATCAATCTTTACAAAGCATGTTGGATAGAAAGCGACAAGCCGGAAGTGTTGGAGGAATTCAAAAAAAGAAAAGTTCAATATATGGCATTTGACATTGAAGGGAGAGATGTGTTTCTTGCCGAATCAAATTATATGCTGATGATGGCAAGGCAAGACTTCCCGGATATAAGATTCCATTTCAGATCCGAATTTTAAGCCACGAAAAGGTATTGTGACAGCCAGTTCGAAGGTGTCACAATGCCTTTTTTGTGACTTTTTATACCTATCGCTGAGACATTTAATGTATTTTTAATATATTTTTTGCACCTTTGTATCTGCTGAGACGGCTATACAGCAATTATCAATCAAGGAGCTTTAGAAGTTGCTTGGATATATTTGAAGAATGTATGAAAAAGATTTTGAGCTGATTTCGATTATATGCCGAGGGAATAGTGGACTATTTGCAAGGTGTAAGACCGGAAAGGGAAACAACGAATTGCTCACACAACTATTTTTCAACAACTTAAAAACAATTTCTTGAGCAAATTGTATAGAAAAAATATGGCAAGTGACTTTTATATCCCCATATGAGTAGATGATTTTGTATTGTAGACAGCTACAAAGAATGAACAATTAGGGGCTAAAATAGGTTCTATAACATAGCAGGTGATATATTGATGATTATCCTTCACATCGATGAGATATTCCAACAACGACAAACAGGAAGATTAGTAATGACTTATGAAGATCTTGTTAAGACGGATAATCATTATAACTCTATAACATAACTGAGAAATATTAACAGACAGCGTTCATAAAACGATGAAAAAGATTACACAATTATTGATGGTTATCATGTTGTTTGCATGTGCAACCACCATGGTAAAAGCCCAAAAAGTAGGGCTCAAAACCAACTTCCTTTATTGGGCAACTACGACTCCAAACTTGGGAGTGGAAATGGCATTAGGAAACAAATGGACCCTTGACCTCAATGGAGGATACAATGGATGGGAGTTTGACAACAACAAAAAGTTCAAGCATTTTTCCGTGCTCCCTGAGGTAAGGTATTGGACTTGCGAGGCATTCAACGGACATTTTTTCGGCCTGCATGGATTGGTTTCTGAATATAATGTCGGAAACATCGATCTCAACATCAAACCATTTGACAAACTAAAAGGTTACAGATACGAAGGTTGGGCATACGGTGTAGGCCTTACTTATGGTTATCAATTTGTTTTGAGCAAACACTGGAACCTTGAAGCTTCTATAAGTGGTGGATATGTACATACAACTTACGACAAATTCAACTGCGAAAAGTGCGGCAAAAAGATTGATGAAGATAGTAAGAACTATTTTGGACCAACTAAAGCCACAATATCAATTATATACCTAATCAAGTAACAATAATAACTACACTCAAAACAAGAAGAATATGACACGAAAATATTTATTCCTGATAGCAATGCTTTTTGTAGGTAGCTCTTTTATTGCTACTGCTCAGGATAATGCCAAACTTGCCGGTATCAAAGCAACCGAGCAACATGTCGCTGCAAAGCAGGGACACAATGTCAATGTCGATTTCGTAGTGGATCTTAGCGAGATGCCCAAGATCAGCTCGAACTTTATGATGGAGGTAACCCCTATCTTAAAGTCGAACAAGAGCAATGAAACAATCGAATTGCCAATCTTCCTTATTACAGGACGTACGAGAAATATCATGCTCCAGAGAAATATGGACAGCAAAAACAATCCATACAGACAACCGGGACATGAACCTAAGTACATCATTAAGAGAAATAATGGTAAAAGCCAGCAGTTTAAATATCAAGCACAAGTACCTTATAATATTTGGATGAAGGATGCATCTCTTGTCCTTGTATCAAAAAATACAGGATGTGCCAACTGCGACAAGGGAAGCGAAGAAAATTGTTTGACCTCACAGATGCTTGTTCCTCTTTACGAAGCCAACTGGAAACTATCCAAAATCACTCCGAAGGGAGAGCTTCGCAAATATAGACAAGAAAGTCTGTCAGCATTTATCACTTTTATTGTAGCTAAGTACAATATTGTACCAACCCTTGGTAATAACCAACAAGAGCTTGCCAAGATTTCTTCCAAGATGGGAGAGATGGCAAAAGACAAAAGCCTTACAATCGACAAAGTTGAGATGATTGGTTATGCTTCACCGGAAGGTAATCAAGAAGCAAACAAGACACTTTCTCAAAATCGTGTAAAAAGCTTTGCAGATTATCTTATCAAGCAATACCCAAGATTTAAGTCCATGGTTAAGACTGACAGCAAAGGTTCAGACTGGGATGGGTTGGCAAAGGCTATCGAAGAAGGTGACTACAACAAAAAAGCAGAAATCCTAAATATCATCAATACAAAACCTGCAGAAGAGAGGATGTCTGCAATAGTTGCTTTAGATAATGGAGCAAGCTATAGAAAGATGCTGAATGAGATCTTCCCTAAATTAAGACGAAGTGATGTTATCTTCTCTTTTGTTGTAAAAGGATTTGATCTCAAAGAGGCAAAAGATGTTATCAAGACTCACCCTAACAGACTGAGTCTGGCCGAAGTGGATGCGATAGCTAAGTCATATCCGGAAAACAGTGACGAAAGTTATAATGCTTGGGTTGTCGCAGCTGATGCATTCCCCAATGCCTATGAGCCTGTAAACAATGCCGTTATGATAGATCTTGCAAATGGTCGCATAGCTCAAGCACTTAAATTTGCAGAAAAGCATGCTTCCAACAAGAAGATATGGGGACTACTGGGAGTATTGTATGCTATGAACGAAAACTACCCTATGGCAGAAAAGTATCTTACAGAAGCTGCAAAGCTAAACTTGCCGGACGCTCAATACAATCTTGATGAATACAAAAAGTTTGCAGAAGACAACTTCTAAATTAAGTCAAATCGAATCTATCAAACTCCAAATGTACCAATGGCATTTGGAAGTTTGACCAAGGAATAAGAAAAGGCGATGAATCAGAGTCACATCTGATCATCGCCTTATTAATTCAATTACGGTAACCTTACAATACTACCTTCTTGGTATAAGAACCAACTTTTACAATCACGACATTATAGTTGGGATCTACATCTACAATAGTTTGTCCCGTAGCTTTGGCTTGATAAAGCAACCTTCCACTCATATCATAAATACATACAGATTCCGATTTTGCTATTCCATCGATAATTATCTGATGATTACTTGCCAATACCTTTACTGATGAAGTAGGCAATAAAGCATCTGTTGTGTCAGGCTTTTTCAACAAGAGTTGCTTTACAGCTCTATGTCTCAACAGCCCATAATTGCCTTTGATTGTCTTCACATTAAAATCAAAAGGAGTCTTATCATCGGCAGCACATGCTGTCATAAAGGGCATACCCTTTGCATTTTCCGGATAACAATAAAAAGGTAGTATCCCAAAAAGTGTGTAAAGGAGGTTTATCTTTGAGTCAAAATTAATCATTTCAATTCATTGTTTTGTTCATCCGTCAGGCGGGCATGAAAAACACCGGGGGGATTGGCGTCCGCCC
>NZ_JBHSGO010000177.1:0-15194 GCF_042654485.1 Falsiporphyromonas endometrii
CCCCGGGCGGACGCCAATCCCCCCGGTGTTTTTCATGTCCGCCTGACAGATGAGAAAAACAATTAAATGAAATGATTAATTTTGACTCAAAGATAAACTTCAATTACACACTTTTTGGGATACTACCAGGCAGAAAATCAACTGTAGTTGCATTCCTATACACAAAGATTCATTGTATTATATAAACAGACAACCGCTACCAAAACATATAAAGTTTGATAGCGGTTGTCCGTTTTACTGAAATTACAAAGCAATTACTTAGATTCTTTGCTCTTTTTCATCCTTTTCCTAATAAGATGAATGGCAATGCAAAGCAGTACAACTAAAAAAATGCCATAGCCAATCTCCTTACTATATACAGAGACTTTCTGAATCAGTTGCTCCTCCGTCTCTATACCCGGCACAAAAGCCATCGAATAACCAATAAGAGCTAATACTGCATTCCATACACCCGCCCCTAAAGTAGTATAGCAGACAAATGGAAGTAACTTCATTTTTGCCATACCGGCAGGGATTGATATTAACTGTCTAATACCCGGAATAAGCCTCCCAACAAAAGTCGATATAGCACCATTTTTGTCAAAATATTCCTCAGCCTTTACCACCTTCTCGGGTGATAAAAGAAATAACTTTCCCACTTTACTTTTTGCAAATGCATAGACGATAGGACGACCAAGGTATCTGGCAAGATAATAATTGATTAGCGCACCAATATTTGCTCCAATCGTAGCAAACAGCCACACTAAGAAAACACTTAGCTCAGCACTGCCGGCAGCTTTATATGCGGCCGGTGGTACCACTACCTCACTTGGGAAAGGTATAAAACTGGACTCGACGGCCATCAATAGCATGATAGTCCAGTAATTCAAGTGAGCAAGTCCCCAAGCAATAATAGATTCCATCTTATGATTTGGCTGCTACTTTCTTCCAAGTATCCTTAAGTGAAACTGTCCTGTTGAATACTAACTTATCTTCTGTTGAATCAAGATCGGGAGTAAAGTAACCAACTCTTCTAAACTGGAAATTGTCTCCGGGCTTGCAATCTTTGAGGAAAGGTTCGACCTTACAGTTTGTTAGCACCTTCAAAGAATCAGGATTTAGAAGTTCTTCCAACTCTTTTCCCTCAACAGAAGAGGGGTCCTCGTCTGTAAACAGTCTGTCATATAGTCTCACCTCAGCATCAATTGCATTGTGGCAAGCCACCCAGTGGATTGTACCTTTGACCTTATGTCCCGAGTCACTTCTTCCTGTCAATGTTTCAGGCAAATACTCTGCATAAACTTCTACTACATTACCATCCTCATCCTTTTTGCAACCTGTACAAGCTACAATATAGGCAGAGGCCAACCTTACCTCTCTACCGGGACTAAGTCTGAAATATTTCCTTGGAGCATCCTCCATAAAGTCGGCACGCTCTATCCAAAGTTCTCTCGCAAATTTGACCTCATGTTGTCCGGCTGATTCATCTTCCGGATTATTTGTTGCCATAAAAGTCTCTTGAAATCCTTCCGGATAGTTGGTGAGCACAAGTTTAATAGGATCCAATACGGCTGATACACGAGTAGCTCTCTTATTAAGATCATCTCTTACAGCAGACTCAAGCAGAGCCACATCTATCATACCATCATATTTGGTATATCCTATTTTGTCAATAAAATTGCGAATAGACTGAGCTGTATATCCTCTTCTGCGATATCCACACAAGGTCGGCATACGAGGGTCATCCCAACCCTTGACAAGACCTCCTTTGACAAGAGCCAAAAGCTTGCGCTTACTCATCATCGTATAGGTAAGGTTTAGCCTATTAAACTCATACTGACGAGGTCTATAAGTTGTTCCTTCGGGCATAAGCTCATCAATAAAATAATCATACAGGGGCCTATGAGGAACGAACTCCAATGTACAAATTGAGTGGGTCACACCTTCGAAATAGTCACTTTGCCCATGAGCAAAGTCATACATCGGATACACATGCCACTTATCACCCGTGCGATGATGAGGTGTATGAATTATTCTGTAAATAATAGGGTCACGGAAATGCATATTGCTGGAAGCCATATCAATCTTGGCTCGCAAAGTCATGGCTCCCTCAGGAAACTCACCTTTATTCATCCTTTCAAAAAGATCCAGACTCTCTTCAATAGGTCTGTTTCTAAAAGGACTCTCTTTGCCCGGCTCTGTAGGTGTGCCTTTTTGTGCAGCAATCTGCTCACTTGTTTGTTCATCTACATAGGCCTTGCCTTCTTTGATCAATCTTACAGCAAAGTCATACAACTGTTGGAAGTAGTCTGAAGCATAATAAATATTTCCCCACTTGAAGCCCAGCCACTCGATATCTTCTCTAATTGCATCAACGTACTCAGTATCCTCTTTGATTGGATTGGTATCATCGAATCTCAAATTACATACTCCCCCATACTTCTGAGCAATACCAAAGTCCATACAGACAGCTTTGGCATGTCCAATGTGGAGATATCCATTTGGCTCGGGCGGGAAACGAGTTTGCAATCTACCATCATTCAACTTCGCTTCCAAGTCTTTCTCTACAATTTGCTCTATAAAGTTAAGACTCCTTTTTTCTTCCAATTTATTATTTTCTTCGTTCATAAGATATGATCTATCAACGGGTTATTAATTTCTATATTATCCTTATCAGATTAGCCTTATTTTACAAAGGTACTTCTAATTCGTGAATTGTAAGAACGGATACTTTCCAACCCTTTATGACTATCGCTTTTTAAGAATGGTATTTAATACGCGTACCGTGCTTATCAATTTGCCACTATTCATCGAATAAATCTCAACAGTCCAAACATGAGTAGACCTTCCCTGGTGCATAATCTTACCAACAGCTCTCATTGTATCTCCAACCAATGCCGTTGAGACATGATTGCCACTAACCTGTATACCCACCTGTATCTCACCTTCTTTGCAAAGAACTACAGAACCTATTCCTGCTAATGTCTCAGCCAAAGCCAAGTTTGCACCACCATGAACAATTCCCAAGGGCTGACAAGTCTTTTCATTCACAGGCATCGTCCCTTCTATGTATCCACTTGCCAGTTGAGTACATTTAATACCAAGATGCCCAACCATCGTATTTGCCACCAAAGAGTTGACATCATCCGGTGTATAAGTCAAATCTGAATAATGGTTGAATACGAACTTATCCAGCAAATGCGCCACCCCACTATTGTTATTGGAGGTTGTGACATAATCTGCACAAGCCTTTACAGCCTCAGGTGCATTGGCAACGGCAACACCCAATCCTGCCATCTGTATCACTTCGACATCGCTTTTCGAATCGCCTACAGCAATAAGAGACTCCTTTGTCAAATCGAGTTTATCCAGCAGATGGTTAATTGCAACAACTTTTGCCCTTTCTTCGCAAGAAAAATCCATATTACTTTTTGTACTACAGTTATATAGCTGTATACCTCGTTCCGGAATTAAGTATCCACTATACTTATCCATCAATAACTCTTCCGATATCGGAAGCATTTTTTCCAAAGTTCTTGCAGATGTCAACGCAAGTCTTATTCCATACTCTTTTTCAGCTCTAATAAGTGCATCTTTATCTTCGTTGGACAGTTGACCGGCATTATCAAGCAATGTCCCATCCACATCTAATACAATAAGATGATATTTCATATAGTTTAGAATTTATAATCTACACCCAACATCAAGCTTGCTCCTCTTGCCGGATACCCATACATCATACTATAGGTTCGGAAAAGCAAGTTCTCTGCATTTAAGAAAACATTAAGCTGCTCATTCAATTTGTAGTTGGCCCTTGCATTTAGCAAATGAATATTTTCTAAATCAAATATTTTCCTCGAAAGGGTTTCGATATTATTGTACTGAACACCGTTCTTCAAACGGTAATTGATATCGATTCTAAGTTTTTCGATTGGCGAGAAATAGACCTTCGCATCTGCAACAAACACCGGCATCCCGTCTGCAACCATCGCTGCGGGAAGATCTGTATTCCAATGGTTGTATTCTCCTTGTGCCATAAAACCCCAAATTCCATGATAATTGAATCCAAATCTTGCCCCTAACTTTAACTTCTTAGCATCTGTATAAATAGGTCTAAAAGCTATGTTCTCAAGATAATCATCTGTATTTTGATTAACTGCTTCCCGTCCATTAAATGGTCTAAAGAAATGGTGATGGCTAATCATCTCATACCCTCCATAAAGGTCAAGATTGACATATTGAGTAAATGCTGCCGACAATCCCGCCTCTGCATCCAAAGTTGTACGACCCGGATCCACCATAAACATGGGAGCTACATAAGGCATCTCACTCAAAGTCTGTCTCAATGTATTTTCTCTCAATCGCCCTGTAGCAGAAGCATATATTTTGTAGGTCTTTGCAAAGGTCAAGCTTGCTTCAGCCACCGGGTACAAAAATAACTTATCATTATCTCCGGAGTTATAGCTGATACCAACTCCCCCCTTCAAAAAATAATCTACAGATCCGGTACTTCCTGACAATTGTGCATAAGGATTTCCATAGGCATAAAACATCGATTTGCCCGCATCATACATTGTGTTCTCTATAAAACCGAAGTTACTTTCGAAATTCTTTTCTCCGGTATACGAATGGTTGTAACAACCAACTTTTGCATCTAAACCCAATGAAAAATCGCCTCCCTTATTGAGATTTAAGTTTAAATTGAGATTGGGATGAAACTCATTGACCTTCATAGAATAGCCCCAATAATTGGCATCTCTTATGGTACTTTCGATAGAAATATCTGCTTTGTAAGACAGCACTCTAAATACATTATCATTCGAATGCAATCCCAATTTGAAATCAATGCTATGTACTCCTGCTTCGCTATCAGTATCTATTTTATCTTTTTGGACACTTTTTCGTCCTTGATCGGTAACATAAACTCCGTAGTAACTAAAGTAGCTATAGTCATAGATAGCACCTAAATGAAGGGTAAGCGGCTGGAATGAATGGGCATAATTAAAATTGAATGTATTAGAATGAGCCACGTTCTTTGTCTCTACCGTCTTTGTCTCATCATCAAGAGTCTCAAAACTCGAACGATGTCTAAAAGAGAGAAGCATTTGGTCTTTAGGAGTAGACAAAATTCTATACCCAAGACCGGCTCTAAAATTCCACATTGTACCAATCCCCATATCCAAAAATCCTCTATAAGGAGATGTGATATCCTCCTTAGCTAAAGGAGTAATAAAACCATTTTCAATTGGAGAAATTTCCGGATTAAAAGAGACCAACCGCCTAATTGGTTGTTGAGAAAAAGGTCTCAGTCTTGGAATCATTGGCGATACGAAAGTTTCAGCCCCTTTTACTTGCGGTATCTCAATTACCTTATCTGTCACAACGGTAAGTTCTCTTGTGATGGTATCCCGTTTGACTTGATCTTTCTTGTTTTGAGCCAGGGAGATATTCATTCCCAAACAAGCAAAAGAAAGTATGACAGCAATATATTTTATCTTCTTCATTTCTAATAATTCTTAGAGGTTATTCAGCCTTTCATTAATCATCTCCATTATATCATCCTTATTGTCCGAAGGATAATTTTGTTCAAGACTCAGCAAGTATTGTTTTGCTGTGGCATGATCGCCCTGTTTCTTATAAATATCTGATAATAGGATAAATCCTCTTGCCAACCAGTATTGTTGAGGAGTACTTTTCTTGATAAAGTCAAGGCAAAGCTTCCTGGCATTATTCAAATCATTGACATCATATTTGATCTGTGCAAGAGTCACAAGAGCCTCAGCACCCACCGCTGTATCATAATTTTGCGATATAGTCCTCAGCACCTTTGCTGCCTCATTATACTGGTTATCTTTGAATAGAGCCTTTCCCTGCCAGAGCGTTATCTCTTCATTGATCAGACGATCTTTCGATACAAGATCAGCAGCAAGTCTGTAAGATAAACGATATTGACCTGACAGATAAGCCGATTTTACAGCCCCCAAGCCATAAAGTTCTTTAAGATTTTGAGTCGGAGCAACTTGATAAGCTTCGAAATACAAATCATAAGCACGACCATATTTTGTTTGTGCCATACAGATATCAGCCAAATGAACTTGTGCCTCAGATCTTATCTCAGGGGTAATCTTTTCATTGTCAAGTTCTTCATAGATAGAAGAAGATTTGATCATATCCCCCTCACTTAAATAGAGGTTAGCCAAATAGAGTTTTGCTTTTGGTGCATCAGGAGAATTAGGATACTTCTCAAGGAACTGCTCAAGTCCAAGTCGGGCATTATTAGATTTAGCTCGATAACGATTTTCAGCCTGCTCAAAAAGAAGTTTGGCTGCATCACCCATATCACTCAAAAATGTATTGCCAAAATGAGATGCATAGCTTGTAAACTCTTCAATCTTATCCATCGACATATATATAGACTTGAGATCCGATATAGCGATACGTGCTTCATCACTTTGAGGATAAGACTCAATAATATGCTTATACGATTTAATAGCTTTTGAAGTCTGACCTTTCTGATAATACATCATGGCCAAATCTACACCCGCCTGTCTTGCCCAACGAGATTGAGGATATCGATCAACCACACCGACAAAAGCATTTTCAATCAAAGACTCAGGCATATGACCAAGAATACCCGCACGCCCTTTTTGGTACAAAAGGGATGCTGCTTCATCGCCATTTGGATATTGAGATAGATAACGATCTATAACAGCTATTTGTTCTTTATATACTCCTTGATAGCCATAAATATCCGATATACGGACCAATGCTTCTGCTCCATCTCCGGGAGAACTGTTGTATGCCAAGTTGTAATTATCTATCGCCTCCTTAAATCTCTTTTCTGCATATAGGCAATCTCCCATACGACATCTGACATCAGCTATCTCTCTTTTTGACAAATTGGGAGAAGACAAATAATCATTAAATACTCTGTATGCGTCAGAAAAACGTTTCATATTGAAGAGAGAATAACCCTCAATATATCTTGCTACAGCCAAGTTGGTTGGATTATGTTTCGAAAACCTGGTAACAAACAGATTGGCATCCTGATAAGCCGATTGGTATCGGCCTTGTTCGTATCTAACCTTAGCTCTCGATATTAGAGCTTCCGGAGCAAACTCATCATTTGATCTGATTGACAAAGCCTCAGAATAATATGACTCAGCCTCCTGCCATCTATGACGATCCATCTCGATATTACCAAGACGGCAAAGCACATACTGCTTAGCAATCAATATGGATTCGGTAGGATGTTGAATCTTCTGAATACTATTTAGACTGGCCTTAAAATCTTTGCTCGTATAATAGCTTTCTACAAGCAAAGATGCCATCTCTTCACGATACTGAGAAGAGGGATACTCTGCGAAGAAACGCTCTGCTACCTTTACAGCTTGTCCAAAACTCGAAGTACCACTCATCCTAAGCGCTATGGCCATATTGTACATTGCCGCTTCACGAACATCGGAAGGAGACTTTGGATTGTTGATAACTCCCTCAAAAGCTAATGCTGCCTCTGCCAAAGAACCAAGCTCATAACGTGCCTGCCCCAAATAAAGACCGGCAACAGCTCCAACTGCATTTTGACTGACAGCTCCAATCTGCAAGGGCTCTTCTGCCCCTTTGAAATCCCTAATCTTAAAATGAGAAATACCATCCATACAAGCTACAGTCGGGTCAACATGGGGCTTTGCAACACGAATAAAAGGGTCAAGATTGGCTATGGCATTTTTATAATCATTCAAATGGTAATAGCTGATACCAAGAGATCTCAAAAGTTCCGGACGCCCTCCAATTGATGGGTTAGACCTTTTCAGTCGCTCAATGGTCTCAATTGATGCAGACCATTCTTTGGTTGCACAGTACAATTGACCACGAAGAGAAGCCACTTCATCTTGCAAAGACTTAGGGAAGACTACCGATTGAAGAACATTTTTTACAAGTTTGATATTCCCCTCTCTAAGATCCAATGTGACAAGGTAAAGTACTGCCTTCTTGCTCCACAGAGATTCTCCGTCACACACGGGTATCAATAAAGTTCTTACCTGCTCTACCCCGGCCTTGGTTGAAATAATCTTGGATTGATTCATAAGGCAATAGGCAAGACGAACATTTCGTTCTGCCAATTCCTCAAAACTCAATGCCGAAGGGTCAATCATCTTCAAATAAAGTGACGCTTCTGCGTACTCCGATTGCTCAAGATAAGAGGACCCTATAAGAAGGTAAGCCTCTGCTCTATGAGAAGTTGCAGGATACCTTTCGAGGTACTTCAAAAGGGGTTCAACAGGAGCATTATGAGTCAGCTTCATATCAGAAGCCAATTTGTAAAACAATGCTTCCGATAAATCAAGTCGACTATCATTGCTATGCTGAAGAAGATAGTGAGAAAAATACCGCGATGCGGCAACATAATTGGCATTACGGTAATAATTGACACCATCGTCTAAATCTGTTTTATTCGGAAAAACCATCGTAGACTGAGATATGCCATCCAAAGCACAACCCGCCAACAGAGCGGCCAATAATATTCTTTTCATTTTTAGTCTTTTGCTTAAAAGGGAGGAATAGCAATTTGCAAAACATCATCAAAGACAATCACAATTTACCATAGAATAGTTTATAACAACATATTCCACTCCTCACTGTTATATCACAAAGATAACGAATGTATGTTACACATAGTGATTGTCTCAACAGCAAGTTTTAGTTGTAATCAAGTCAATAAACTTTTCACAATAATAATGTAATTCATTAGGTATTATCATTTAATCAATCTAAAATATTATTTAATCGATAACTATATAAATATCAGAAAGATAGAAATATATCCATCAAAGAATTAACCAAGGAAGAAGTATAATTTATTTGTAATTGTTTGTTCAGTTAAGAATTCTAATTATCTTTGCCACGCAATTCGACGCCCGGATGGCGGAATTGGTAGACGCGTTGGTCTCAAACACCAATGAATGAATAATTCGTGCCGGTTCGATCCCGGCTCCGGGCACAAAGACAAAGGCTAAACAGTTTTGAATGACTGTTTGGCCTTTGTTGTTTATTAGCATGACCTACTTGATTTGAAATAGAATAGTCTCTTTGAGGCACATCAAACAAAAACCAAGCTATAAAAGTCAAGATAGAGATATTGCAAAAGAGAATGGTTTTAATTATATTGGACCTCAATACATAAGGAGATTCATGGAGATAAGCGCACTACTTACCATACTTTTAATTGTCATTTCGCTTGGCGGATTATTCCTCCGGGCAGGTAAATTGTGCCTTATGATAGAGGAAGAAACAGAGCTCCTCAAAATCATTCAATACGATCTTATAAGTTGTCTTTATCGCTGGGCTGTGAAGCTCGTAAGAAGAGACTTTTATTTGTTAAATATTATCAATACATATCTTGCAATAAAAACGACTCAAACAACACTGATTCAACTTCAAAATCTCAAATTCGAGGGTTAGGGTCATCTGACCTTCCTACCAACTTTGCCCGTTTTATTAGTACGAAACGGGCTTTTTTATGCGCTATTTTAACAAAATAGCTCGCGCGAGATGCAATCCGTTCTCGCGCGACTTTCGATCTGATCTCGCGCGACCTTGACATGCGAAGTCGCGCTACTTCAGGTGCAACCTCGCGCGAGTTTACTTTCAATGTCGCGCGAGAATGGATTGCAAGTCGCGCGACCTTACAAAAAAGGCGGCCTGAAAGCTATTTTTAAGTCGCCGAAAGACAAATTAAAATCACATTTAATATAGTTTAACATATAGTAATAACGATAAATTGCCCTTTCGCAATTTTTTTGTAAGAAATAGGCCCTTTTTGACGTCAAATAACGGCTCTTTTGAGACAGAATAAGGGCTTAATATATTTACATTATTTAGCTAATAAATCACAATTTAATCAGAAAAGCTCAGCAATAAACGCAAATTTGAAACGTCAATTAAAGCAGAATAATTAGGTATATGAAGTGGCCTCAGAAGATAAATTTGAACTTAAGTGAAGGTATAACTCCTGCTGTACTGACAATCATTTTGCTCAAGAAAAATTAAACAACCTAACAACTTTGCCATCATAGATAGTGCAACTTGGATTGCAAAGATGACAAAGACATCTTTTTATTACAACAAATACCAACTATAAGAATTTCTATTATTAGATTGTTATACAGTATATTAGTATAGAAACAACGATTGGTTTTAAGCTATTTCAGTTGAAGAATGAATGAACACAGCAAAGATTTTTATCGAAAATGTTGTGTAAAACAAAAAACTGTTCTATCTTTGCAGAGCAAAAGGGAAATCAAAGTTCCCGATTGTGGTCCGGTGTGGTAGTTCAGCTGGTTAGAATACCTGCCTGTCACGCAGGGGGTCGCGGGTTCGAGTCCCGTCCATACCGCAAGAGTGAAGTTCAAAAGAGCCTCACTCTTTTTTTGTGTTTATCATTAACGACATTTATATATTACGGAAGCACTTTTATATCAGCTTCTAATGTCATCAATCATATTATCAGTTTATATATTTTGAATTACTATCATATTATGTTTTATATCGTACATTGTATCTACACTATGTTTATTCGTAATATATGTAGCATCAAATCTTACTCTTTAGCCATTTAGTTTCTCGGCATCCAAATTTCAAAGGATTGCTGATACGCTGTATCACAACCACATGACTTATTAATCAATTCTATGAAGCAACTATAAGTGGTGCACATAGATATAAATTTATTTTCTGTGATTATTCATAGGAAGTAGATCTTTATGTGCTTAATACTTTTCCATTTTTATTTATTGTTGCCTCACAAATGGTATTTGCTTTTGTAAAGAGTAAGTCAAAAGCAAAATAAATCCACATACTTCAAAACATTATATCTTATGAATAAAATCAAAACTACATTTTCGAAGAATGTAGCGATACCCGGATTGGTCGTTATACTCTTCGTATCCATATTTTGTGGGCTCTTTCCAACAAAAGCTGCTCAAATCCTAAATGACATAAAAGGTTATTTCTTCGAAAACCTCAGTTGGGTCTATGTAATCATGGTTACGCTCTTCATTATATTTCTCATCATTGTCGCAATGAGCAAATTGGGAAACATCAGATTGGGAGCAGACAACTCAAAACCCAAGTACAGTTTCTTTTCTTGGATTGCTATGCTTTTTGCTGCCGGCATGGGTATCGGACTCATGTATTTTGGAGTTGCCGAAACCATTTCACACTATGCCAATCCGGCCGTGGCAGATACTGTCCAAAGAGCTAAGGAGGCACAACTATACACATTCTTTCACTGGGGAATACACGCTTGGGCCATCTATGCAGTAATGGGGCTAATCTTGGCATACTTTGCATATCGATACAATCTTCCACTGGCTATCAGGAGTGGACTCTACCCTCTTTTAAAAGATAAAATCAACGGACCTATTGGAAACATTGTAGATGTGTTTGCGCTTTGCAGTACTTTTTTTGGTATAGCTACAACACTTGGATTTGGTGTGGTACAACTCAATGCGGGATTGGTAAGCATAGGAATTGTAAAAGAATCCAACTTTCTGTTTCAAGCGATTATAGTTATAGTCGTCATGATGATAGCCGTCGGCTCCACATTATCGGGACTGGACAAAGGAGTCAAAAGATTGAGTGAACTAAACCTTACACTTGCATTTTTGCTGATGATTTTTGTTCTGATAATGGGTCCAACAATTTATATTCTAAGCACATTTAGCGAAGGAATTGGATATTATATTAGCAATCTAAGTAAGCTAACTTTCAACACTTTCGCTTATGAACAAGAAGGTGTAAACTGGTTTTCAAACTGGACTATCTTATACTGGGCTTGGTGGATCTCATGGGCTCCATTCGTAGGTTTATTTATTGCACGAATATCCAAGGGGCGTACCATTAGAGAATATATTGTAGCGGTATTGCTTGTACCCTCTCTTTTCAACTTTATGTGGATGACCGTATTTGGTAGCAGTGCGGTATGGTTTGATAAATTTTCTGTCTCCGGAGCTTTGTCAAGGCTATCGGACAATCCGGATATTCTTTTGTTTGAGTTCTTCAATCAGTTTCCGCTCTCATCTGTCTTGTCATTTTTAGCGATTTTGATGATTGCAGTATTTTTCGTTACATCTGCGGACTCCGGGATATTGGTTATGAATTGCATCGCATCAGATGCCAAGAAGCAGATTCCTAAGTGGCAAAATATCTTTTGGGGAGTGTTACTAATCATCTTGTCGCTTGCGCTTCTTAGAAGTGGCGGTTTGGCATCACTTCAAACAATGACTTTAATCTCTTCTCTTCTTTTTGGTTTGATAATGCTGGTATTATGTTTTTGTCTGTGGAAAGGTCTTCGATTGGACTATCTTTTTCATAGTACCAACCCTCCCTATGGCAGTGAATCTTGGACCGGAAAAAATTGGAAGCAACGACTCAATCGCATGTTTAGCTTTTCAGAGAAAAAAGATGTTCGATACTTTATCAATAACATAGTTAAAACTGCTTTCGAGGATATTCAAAAAGAATTAGAATCAAAAGGTATTCATGCCGACATTCAAGATGGCAAAAGAAAGAACTACTCGTTAGAGCTTGTCATCAGACATGACCTCATTAGAAACTTCAAATATGGTGTAGCTGCGCAGAAGCAAAACCTGGCCGATTATTTTATCAATGAGGAAAATACACCGGACTTTGACAACGATACGACCTACGTGCCGGTCACTTATTTTACAGATGGAAGAAGCGGCAACAATATACAGTATATGACCAAAGAGGAAATTATTGTTGATGTGCTAAAAGAATACGAACGCTTCATCACCTTGATATCTGATGATAAAAACGAATTGATAACGGTCGAGTTTTGAAACATAAAGAGCTACCTTTATGGCAGTTATTAGTAACTAAGGCTTTAGATTATGAAAAATTTGACGGCAATCTTAGCAACCCTTATCTGCTTTATAAGTCTTCCACAAAGAGCAATATCTAAAAATAGTGGGGTAGAGCTCACTATGTCCGAGATTGGACAAGGAGGCATGACTCGTATCTACAGAGGTAATAGCACATATATGTCCGATATCCTATTTACATGGGATGGGAAATACCTGTATAATGGCAATAGTACTTACTCTTCGGATATTATAGCCACATGGGATGGAAAACATATCTATCGAGGTCGATCAACCTATATGTCAGATATTTTGTCTTCATGGGATGGAAAGCATTATTTCAATGGCAACAGCAATTATTCATCTGATATATTGTTTTCATGGAATGGTAAGTATCTGTACAGAGGCAACAGTAGCTATATGTCCGATATATTGGCAACTTATGATCACAAACATATCTATGCCGGAAGGTCGGAATATTCATCGGATATTCTTTTGACCATACAAGGAGCTATACCGATAGCTGTGCTGATATACATTATCAATTAGGGATATGTCTACAAATAACAAAACTCACTTACTGATGCTTATTCGTCAGTAGGTGAGGTTTGTTTTTATTAAGAATAGGTATTAGCAACCTGTCCCGTCAATATTACAAGAAGCTCCTTCTCCTGAAGGGCGAGAGCGAAGACCGGCATCTTCCGGACAAAGTGTGACTCTACCATCTTCCAACACAAAACAAGGAATACCGGCAGCACCTACCTTCTTAGCTTCATCAAAGACAGGATTATTATCTCGCAACCTAAGAAACGCTTTGAGATCTTTGACATGTTTCCCTATATCTATCACTTCATATCGACTATTCCCTTTTACCTGATTATCAAGGTAAGTACAATCCGGACATGTATCCATTCCATAAATCTTTATCATGACATAATAATTTAGTGAGTTTGTCTTCCAAAGTTAGCCGATTGATTTAAATCATGAAATCAAATTGAACATATTAAGTGAAGTAGATGAAGATGTTTGTGAGCTGAATTAATCAGAGAAGATCTAAAAACAAAAAAGGCACAAGTCTTAATATCAAGACTTATACCTTTATGTTGCGGTATGGACGGGACTCGAACCCGCGACCCCCTGCGTGACAGGCAGGTATTCTAACCAGCTGAACTACCACACCGGACTATAGAAGGACACCCTCCTTTTTAGCTCTGCAAATGTATAATATTTTTTTCTAATACAAAACAATACTGCAAAGAAAATTATAAATACCCTTGTAAAAGATTCAATCAACCGATAAGAGTCGACCTGATAATAGGTATTTTAGACAAAAACCTAACAGAGATAAGTGATACAACAAAAACTATTATAACCCTTACCGGAACATTGACAAAGGGTATTTGCATAAAGTGAGGAGTCAATATTAAGAATGCTTTTGTCACAATATTCAGCCAAATAATATGTACAAGATATATTCCTAATACGAATGAGTGTTGCTTAGACAATATATTAGGTTTGATTCTTTCTACTCCTCTCCTTGATGAAAAGAGGGCAAAAAGAGCTAAAGCCTGAATAATAATAAAAGGAGAAAGATTGTGATAGAAATACTCATTTGTCTTAGACCAAATCACATTGGCGAATATCATGATCCCTGCGATTGACAAGAGATATACAATAGATGTAACAACAATGGACATTCTTCTTTCTAATGGATATTTACGCAAAAGATAACCAGCCACAAAATACCCGGCATATCTTAGAGAAAAGAATGGATAATAGGGATATGGAGGATGTAAAGAGAATTCGGCATAAAGTTCATCACCAAAACCTATAAAGAAGAGTAGGGTAGTAAACAAAACCAGATAGCGAAAAGGTCGCTTTGATAGTTCTATTCTCCTTACCACTATCTGAAGTAGAGGTGTGATGATATATAAGATTAACAACATGGGTATAAACCATAGCTGAAGTAATCCGCCACCATTGATAATAATCGATAGAAGATTGTCACCTTTAATAACAAGCCATAGCCAGTTGAGAGGAAGCCAAACAACAAAGGGGATTATCAACTTAGGCAGCCTCTTTTGATAAAAATCTTTCCAACAATCAATCTTTTTATCTAAAATAAAGGTACCACTAAGCATCACAAAAATGGGAACACCTATCTGAACTATTGATTCAAAAAATGACGCAGTATAGTAGCCAAAGTGATACTGTCCCGAAAAAGTGTGTAAGACTCAAGACTGTTATCTTTGAAAAAAACAAAATAAAACGATAAACCGTATGAATCTTACACGAGTACAAATTAAAGAAATTATTTCGAATTGTCTGTCA
>NZ_JBHSGO010000178.1:0-15237 GCF_042654485.1 Falsiporphyromonas endometrii
AGACAATTCGAAATAATTTCTTTAATTTGTACTTGTGTAAGGTTCATGCTTTTTATCGTTTTTTAGTTTGTAATTTCAAAGATAATAGTCTTGGGTCTTACACACTTTTTTGGGACAGTATCCTTCTCAATTCTACTCTAAGCATTTGTTGTCATCTGTTTTTCATATTAAGTCTATACATTGCTCTCAGCTTTTCTCAGACAGGTCCGGCTTGAGGCTTTGAAATGGGCATCAAAAACACCCTGAAGTAATCATTGGAAACCATTGTCCCAAAGAGGGCATTTTGTTTTTTGAGCAGTCCGTACAATAGTCCGGGCAAACTTGCAGAAAATGCCTTTCTCAACCAGCACCTTTATTAACTATTGGACAGTAACCTTACATTCATCAAACAGTCTGCTTCCGTCTCGTTTCTTGACCGTAATAACAGCTTCGCCACAAGAAAGAGCTTCGATATTTCCTTTATCATCAACAGTTACTACTTTATCGTTATCAGATGAACAGGAAAGACGAGGTATGGCATCACTTGGTATATAAAAAACACAAAGTTGTGCCTTCTCTCCAATGGTTAAAGCAATATTTCTCTCAATAAAATTGACTTTTGAAGTCAGGGGGATGCTATAAATATTCCGGAATTTAGACCATCCTTTAGCTCCTTTATAAGCCTCGACCGAGCCATTCGGTACAAATAAATTTACATCGCATATTACATCACTTTCAAAACAATTAATTGGCGGTTCTGGATTATAGACCATTACAGAATCTAACGAATCGCACCTCGAGAAGCAACCCTCTTCCAGACTGAAACAATGATTAGCAGATCGAACTGCATCCGAGATGATTGAACAATTCCTTTTTCAGTGGACTGTAGCTATTCATGAAGAAGGAATTGTCGTGAATCGTCCAATAACTACCTAAGATAAAGGTAGCATTCACGGATACACTTTTATGTGAAAAAGTAATATTTGTTAAATCAGATAGATTATTGGGAGCATTAGCAGATTGATTGGCAGGCGAACTTAATCGAAAAAGACGAAACCAATATGAAACTTATCGAAGATGCATAAAATATTGTGGAAATAGCTCTGGCATCCATTTGGAGAAACATATATGCCGGTTTGTATTACTTAAGAGTCTCGGCAAATGAAGGAAATGCAACGATTAAAGAAATTACGTTGATAGGCAAATTCTTTCTGCTGACAACAGAAAAGAATTTAGTTTTTTAAGAAGAAAATTCAAGTAAATTAAAAGCTTTTGTTTACTTTGCAAGACCATACCATTCAGGGGAAAGAGGTGCAAATAAAATACGAATGGATTGATTAGGCAATACTTCCCAAAAGGTACGGATTTTAGAAATATAACCCGGGAACATGTAATGTGCGTTCAGAACATCTTGAACTATAGACTGAGGAATAGATTTGGGTTTATGTTTCCAAAAAATATAAATCATTAACTAACAAAGAATTTGATGCTGTTGCATTATCATCTTGAATTTAGCAGATATGAAGCAAGCGTTTCCTTTTATTCCGACTGTTAGGGCCTCTATGGCAAGTATGCTACGACATGATTTGGTTTCTATTTTTACCGAACAATATGAGAATGGAGACAAACTTGAGGCTTTTCACACTTTGCTCGATTTCTTTAATGAAGATATTCGGAAGAAATATGGCAATGAAGAGGGTACAGAGTTTTGTATCCCTCATGGTTCTGTTTTTCTTCACATAAAGATCGCTGATGATATGTTTTACCTTTGGGTAGACTTTCTTCATCTTCCTCATAACGGTCGAGTTGCTTTTTTGCGTGAACTTATGAATGTAAATATCGAGGATCTCAATCTTGCCCGTATCAAGAAGGAGGGAGATCTTCTTAAGATTGAATATCATTGTTCATTTGCTCAGACCCATCCGAGTAAGTTGTTCCGCTTAATTGGTAACATCTGTACTTTCGCTGATACTCATGATGATGAGTATTGCTCTAAGTTTGGGGCTAAGCCGTGTGTTTCACCCAAAGTTACTCCATATTCTAAGGCCGATATGAACAGAATAGTGGAAGGAATAAAATGTATCGGTGAAATAACCATTACCGAAGTCAAACTTAATGCTGACAACCGGTCTTATGGAATAGCTTGGAATGTGTTGGCCTCTTCTCTGTATCAGATTTACTATTTTTTACAGCCTCAGGGGAAATTACAGTTTGATTACATAGAAGAGTTGGAACGTTTTGACGACGACGATGATGATCGTCCTATCGAAGAGGTTGTCAATGGAGGTTTGCTATTTCTTAAAAGACTAATGTCGATGACCGAAGATGAGCTCTCCAAGCATTTGTATCATGTAGAAAAAATAGTTTCACTAAATACCGGCTCTTCCTTAAGTAGTGTTCAAGAGCGTATGAATAGCATTTATGAAGAGGTGACAGCCGCTGTTCAGGTTGAAGATTATAAGAGGTGCTATATTCGCATTAGATATTCTTTTTATGAGTCTCTGTATTATTTCGACATGCAGGATGATATTTATTCTATCATCGTTGAGGCTTTAGAAAAATCATCTTCCAAAACATTTAAGGAAGCCTCAACAATTTTGTATGCTGCCATGAAACGAATTATTTCGGGGAAACTTAGTGATGTAGATGTACCTAATGATCATACCTCTTTGCATACAGGGAGTAAGGGCCATTTGCAAGCAAATAATTCTAAGGGGGGTGAGTGTAAAGAAGCTGAATTGATAAAGCTTAAGGAATTGGTAGTTAAATCAATTGACGATAGAAATCTTGTTGATTACATATCGGTCAGTAAGCAAATTGAGCTGGCATTGTTAGATATATTCTTAGAAAGAAAGGAGAATAAGAATGGACAAGAAACTTTATGATATTGTTTTGAAGGTTTCTCATGCAAGTGGATCGGGAAGCTGTTTCTACTATAGAGATAAGGATATTTTTGTTACCAACTACCATGTTGTTGCAGGTTTTAAAAGTGTTGCTCTCCTTGATCGAGACGAAAATTCTTATCTGGCCAAAGTTGTTTTAGTCAATCCTTGCATCGATTTGGCTATACTGGCATCTGAGAAAGATTTTTCGTATTTGCCATCTGTTGATCTTGCTTTAGATGATTCATTGGGGATAGGGGATAAGGTCTTTGTTGCCGGATATCCTTATGGAATGCCCTTTACTGTTACAGAAGGCACCGTCTCAGCTCCCAAACAATTGATGGATGGCAAGTATTATACTCAGACTGATGCAGCCGTTAATCCCGGTAATTCGGGGGGTCCCATCTTTAATGAAGCGGGGGATATTGTCGGTGTGACAGTCAGTAAGTTTACCAATGCGGATAATATGGGATTTGCTGTTCCCATAGATTCTTTGCGAAAGGTGATCGAAAGCTATGAAGATATCAATCGCGATAAGTTTCATTTTCAATGCGACAGCTGTGGTGAGCTAATAGAGAATAAATGTTCTTTTTGTCCCAATTGCGGAGAGAAAATCGATGATGAGATTTTTGATGACGAAGAGCTTTCCGACTTGAGTGTCTTTTGTGAAGATACTCTTAGGCAAATGAATATTAACCCCATCATTGCAAGAGATGGATACGAACACTGGACTTTCCATCGGGGGATGACTCAAATCAGACTTTTTGCTTATGATTCGGTACATCTTTTTGCTGTCTCACCTATTGGTGTTTTGCCCAAGAAGGGTGTAGAATCCATATTGGATTTTTTGCTGTCGGAAGATATGTTTCCTTTTAAATGTGGACTTGATGGCAGTGATATTCTCTTTGTATATAGAATACATCTTACGGATCTTACCGATGACACTGCACCGGAAATAAGAAGAAATATTATTGATTTTGTTTCTAAAGCCGTATCCTTGAGCGAGCTGCTTGAGGGGCAATTTGGGTGTGAAAAGTCCAAATATTCTAAAAAAGAAGATGCTTTGAACCGATAGGGTATTGAAGTATGTAATGGCTTCTATTCGTGGTGTTTGTAGAGAAGTGTCTTACACAAATTGATTGGCATACAGCTTTTTGTGTTGCCCTTTCTTGTGTGTTTTATGATTAACTTCGTATCATTGATAGTATAACTTTTTTATAATATTGTTATGACCACAACATTTTTACTGATGCCCATCATTTTCATTTTGGGTATTTTGGCAATTGCTTTCGAAGATAAAATAGGGGTTAATAAGAGTGTGACGGCCCTTATTATGTGTCTGTCTATGTGGACAATCTTACTTTTGGATCATAGTATAGGCCTCGGAAGTCCCGAATTTGTGCAGTATATGACGCATCATGCTGAGCTTTCGGATACATCTCCACTGAATCAAGTGCAGCATTTTATGTCTGATAAATTGCAGAATCATTTGGGTGATGTCTCCGGGACTCTGTTCTTTATTCTTAGTTCCATGCTGTTGGTTTATGTGGTAGACCACTATGGTGGGTTCAAAGCTATTACCAATACATTGGCTACCGTAGACAAGAGAAAACTATTGTGGAGAGTAGCTATTGCCTCGTTCTTTTTCTCAGCTCTTTTAGACAACTTGGCTGCTGCTATTGTGATTATAGCAATCTTACAAAAATTGGTGCCTAATCGTACAGATCGTCTTAAATATGCCTGTATGTGCATTATTGCCTGCAATGCCGGAGGTTCATGGTCTCCTATCGGTGACGTTACCACTTTGCTTCTTTGGACAAATGGTAGGATTACTCCTCTTCATCAGGTAATGCATGTCTTTTTGCCGGCATTTGTAAATCTAATGGTTCCTCTGTCCATTGCTCACTTTTGGCTCTTCAAGAAGGGTGCAAAATTGAGAGAGCCTTCTGTCTGTGATCATGATAAATTTGAGAACATTGTGAAAGATCGTGATCGTAAGGTTATTTTCTGGATAGGAATGTTGGCTCTTCTTATGATACCTGTTTGGCAGTCTTTGTTCGAACTACCTGCTTTTATGGGAGCTCTTGGAGGAGTTGCTTTTATTTGGTTCTATACAGAGATTATGTTTAGGAAGCAGAATAAGTTGTTGAAGCATTCTTATGATATGCGTGTTGACAAGCTAATGCACCATACAGACTTAGCTACCATATTTTATTTCTTGGGGATATTGATGGCTGTAGCAGCACTGGAGACCGGAGGTCAGCTTGCGATTGCTTCTGATGCTGTGTCGATTGCCATTCCGGATAAATCTCTTTTGGCTCTCTCTATTGGTGGTATGTCATCTATCTTGGACAATGTCGCACTTGTTGCGGCTGTAATGGGAATGTTTCATGTCGATGTCAATGCGATGTCTCCTTTTGTAATGGATGGTAGCTTTTGGACCTTTCTTGCCTATTGTGCCGTTACGGGTGGCAGCCTTCTTATTATTGGTTCGGCTACAGGTGTTACAGTCATGGGCATGGAGAAAATTAGTTTTGGGTATTATCTCAAAAGATTCTCCATATTGGCCCTCTTGGGGTACTTGGCAGGTGCAGGCAGTTTTTATTTATTAGAAATGTTATACTAACATATTGAGTAAGCAGATAAAGAAGCTGTTTTGAATTTATCGAAAAGATATTCAAAACAGCTTCTTTATTTTATAATCCATCCTTTATCCAAAAATGTCGATAGAACATCGGAGTATCACATACATTCAAATATTCAAAGTCCTTTTTCCCTTTATCACATCTCACCAAAATGGTGGAGAAATTTAGTAGATAAGAATCATTTTATAAGCTTATAAAGCTATGATATATAATGCATTAAGAGTAATAATCTCTAATGACGGTCATTAGAATCTGCCATCTAACGACAAATCTGGGTTTATTGAGAATGTCGCGTGGGGTTATTGACACAGATTTGTGGCCAACTTGGGTGGATTAGTAAAAAGTTAGATGTGCAATATGCGATATTGAACGTAATATGTTTGTTTGGATGACCAATCCAAATACTCTAATTAGCAAAGTAATTCGTCATTGTTTAATAGCTTTTATTGAGTTTTGTCAATGAGTTGCTATGTGTTTAGAAGGATAATCTCTTCTATACTTCGAAGCAATTGTTAACTTTGTCATGTGTAGGTTTTATCCCAAATCTACCTTTAGAAAGAGGTCGTATTTAAGAAGTTGTTTGGAGCCAAAGAGGTGTGGCAAGGTGCCATGGGACGGAAGATCTCTTTTAAGCGTAAATCGGGTGAAGCTTATCAAAATGGTCTAATGACCTTTTTGTTTATTCGTCAATAGCTAATTCGAAACATATTATTCATGCATAAACATAGGTATGTAGGGCTCGATTCAGACGCTGTTTTGAAGAGTCGTAAAGAATTTGGAAATAATATACTGACTATAAAGAAGAGAGATTCTATATGGCTTAAACTGTTTGCCAAATTTGCTGACCCATTGATCATTGTATTACTTATTGCAGCGTTGCTTTCGGCCCTAATTTCTTGCTATGAATATTGGCATTTGCATTCATCTGTATCAATCTTTATTGAACCTCTGGGTATTTTATTCGCTGTCCTGCTTGCTACGGGACTTTCTTTTTTGTTTGAACTTAAGGCTGAGAAAGAATTTGATATTCTCAATCAAGTAAATGATGATGAGGCTTATGAAGTTATTCGAGAGGGTAGTGTACAACAAGTCCCCAAAAAAGATATTGTCGTAGGTGATATTGTTATCATTGAGGCCGGTTGTGAAATCCCGGCAGACGGTGTTTTATTGGAATCTGTCCATTTGATTGTAGACGAGTCTTCCCTTACCGGCGAGTCCTCTTGTCGCAAAACTGTAGATCATGCTCAATTTGATAAAAATGCCACTTATGCCTCTAATATGGTATTTAGAGGAACAAAGGTTTTGGTAGGCCATGCTATTTATACCGTGCAGACAGTGGGTGATGCCACCGAGAATGGCAAGGTTTTCGAATCAACTCAGATAGACAATTCGACCAAGACACCTCTCAATGAACAACTGTTTAAGTTAAGTGCATTTATTACCAAGATGAGCTATATCATTGCTCTGATTATCATTGCTTCCAGGTGTATTAGATTTTTTACTGATGCCGGAGATAATTGGACTTTGATCGAATTTGTGACCTATTTTCTTCGCAGCTTAATGCTGTCCGTGACAGTTGTTGTGGTTGCTGTCCCGGAAGGCCTTCCTATGGCAGTAACACTGTGCCTTGCATATAGCATGCGAAGAATGATCAAATCAAACAATCTTGTCCGAAAGTTGCATGCATGCGAAACCATGGGAGCTACGAATGTAATATGCACAGATAAGACCGGTACATTGACAAAAAACCAAATGGAGGTTAGCTCGGTTGTTTTTTATGGATTGCCTCATGAACAAGATTTGAATGATTCGGAGTTTAGTTTTTATGTCAAGGAGGGGGTGTCTGTCAATTGTACTGCACAGTTGGATTTTTCGGGAGATACTCCAAGGCCATTGGGCAATCCGACAGAATCGGCTTTGTTGCTATGGCTTTTTAAGCATGGCGTTTACTATATTGATTACCGCAATGATGCAAAGGTGATCAATGAGATCCCGTTCTCTACGGAATATAAATTTATGGCTGTTGAGGTTTTGTCCGGGTGTGGAAAGCGGATCTTATACGTCAAGGGTGCTCCAGAAATTATTTATGGTATGTGTTCGCATTATCCCAATGGGTTGGATTGGTCCTCTTTCGATGCAAAGATAAAATCGTTTCAAGAGGATTCGATGAGAACATTAGCCTTTGCCTATAAGGTGTTGGATCCTCATGAAATGGCTATTGATCAAACGACTATTGTGGCAAAAGATATTCATTTTATGGGGTTTGTTGCTATCGAAGATGCTGTCCGAGAGGATGTCAAAGATGCCGTTAGAAGTTGTCGTGATGCCGGTATTGATATTAAGATTGTTACCGGAGATAATCCAATTACCACAAGAAGGGTTGCTCAAGAGATTGGACTGTGGACAGACGAAGACAACGATTTGTCCATGATGACCGGTCCTGAGTTTGAAGCTCTTTCGGATGATGAATTGATTCACCGATCAGATTCGCTCAAAGTTGTAGCTCGTGCCAAGCCGCAGGATAAAAAGAGATTGGTCGAATGTCTTATGAAAAGGGGGCATGTTGTAGCTGTTACCGGTGATGGTACCAATGATGCTCCGGCTCTCAAAGCAGCCCATGTAGGTCTATCCATGGGCTCGGGTACGGGAGTTGCCAAAGAGGCAGGTGACATTACAATCTTGGATGATTCGTTTGCTTCGATTCGCAAAGCCGTAATGTGGGGAAGATCTTTGTATCTCAATATTCAAAGGTTTCTCCTCTTCCAACTGACGGTTAATCTTGCTGCATGTTTGGTCGTGCTTATATCTTCTTTCATGGGTAGTGGTACACTACTCAATGTAACACAGATGCTTTGGGTTAATCTTATCATGGATTCTTTTGCCGCTGTTGCTTTTGCATCTATTCCACCGCAAGATAATTTGATGAAGCAGCATCCGCGTGATCGAAAACAATTTATTATTACACCCAAAATGGGTACTCTGATAGGCATTATGGGTGCTGTTTTTGCAGTTTCTCTATTAAGCTGTTACGCCTTTTTCTTGCATACAGACATCGAGCCGGGAGCTTTCTCCAATATCTTTAATTATACATGGCGCGACTTCTCCAGAGGTGAAATAACTCCTTATGAACATAGTTTGTTTTTCAATATTTTTGTGTTGTTGCAGTTTTGGAATATGCTGAATGCAAAAGCTTTCCTTTCGGGAGGTTCTGCCTTTCGTTTCAAAGGGTGTAAAGGCTTTTTATTGATATGGGCGCTCGTTTTAATTGGACAGATTGTCATTATTACATTCGGAGGAGAAGTGTTCCATGTCTGCTCTTTGAGTATAGAAGATTGGGTTATTACATTGATCCTTACATTCCCCGTAGTTGCTATAGGTGAATTGGTAAGAATTGTTCAAAAACATAGTCTATGAAAAAATGTGTGTTTGCCTCTTTGAGCCTGCTCTTTTTGATTTCATTTGTCTTGTCGTACACTTCCATCTTGGCTTTCCCCTCAAAACTTAATAAAGAAGAGAAATTAGTGACTAATTGCACCGAAAATTACATCGGTCATCTTTCTCATGTGCGCATGAGAGGCAAAGAAAAGCAGTCTCCCAAAGAAGAGGTAACGGCTACAGTGACTCGAACCGTCAGTGGGGAAATGACACTTCAAATGAGTCTGCCAAAAATAGGGAAGATGCCGGGCAGGATGAGGATCTATGTTCCACATATCAAAGTGGATCGCACCGGTTACTTCCGTCAGACCGTTAAAGATGCATTGATTATGAGAATGCTTTTTTCTCATAAGTATAATGCTGAGATAGAGGGGCGTATCGGAGACAGAAGTTTTTCATTTACTTTCAAGACCATTAAGGCAACCTATCTTGGTGTTGATGTTAGTGCTGAATTTGAATTTGTAGGTTGTTTGAAATAATAACATAAAATATATAATTTTACCATCTGTATATTTAATAAATAAGATTAAATATATACCTTTATGTAGTCTAATTTTAGACTTGAGTTTACCGTATTGAAGTACTTGAACTGATTGTATGGAGGGTATCATCTTGTTGCTATTGAACTGATCTTGTGATAATTCTTTTTATTGCGGACAAGCCGAACACCGCATTTTAAGAAGTAGGCATTATTAATTAATACGTAATATTATGTCTAATTTGTTGCAGTCGTTTAAGCAGACGCTTAAAAATTGGTATATCCCTATGATTATTGGGATTTGTTTGATTCTCTTTGGTATTTATCTGTTTACGATTCCTTTGAAAACTTATTCTGCAATTGCATTTTTGTTTGCACTTTCATTCCTTGTGTCCGGTATTCTTAGTTCTATTTTTGCTTTAAGAAACAGACAAGCCATCAATGGCTGGGGATGGTATTTGATTGATGGAATCTTTTCTTTGATTATAGGTGTATATCTGTTGGCTTATCCTAAGTTTACAATGGAGATTTTGCCATTTGTTATTGGCTTTATGCTGATGTTTAAGTCAATATTGCTGGTCGGATTTTCTTTTGATCTCAAAGATTTGAGGATAAGTAATTGGACCAATACTCTTATAGTTGGAGTTTTGGGTGTTATATTGTCCATCCTTTTATTGACACAGCCGGTTTTTACAAGCCTATCGTTGGTTCTTATAACTTCATGTTCTTTTATTTTGATTGGTATAGGCAGTGTATCATTGTCTCTAAGTCTTCGCAAGATCAAAAAAATTTCTTCCTATTTGTCGGAGGATGATGTTAGGAAAATAAGAAATATGCAACAGGAGATAGATCAAATTATAGACATTGTTAAGCATGATCGAATGTGATAAATGAATCTATCAGCATGATCAATATGTGGTGATCTATTGACTAAAACAGAGCTAAAAATATAAATAATGTAAATTTAATTAAGCCCTTTTTATGTCTATAAATGCCCTAATTTTGACCTGAAAGAGGCCGTTTTTTTCCGGAATAGTAGAAGAAGGCAAATTAATTGACTTTGTTATGTGTTAAAATATATGAATGGTACTTTTGTTTTATCTTTTGGCGGCTTAAAAAACCATTTTAGGCCGCTTTTTTTGTAAGGTCGCGCGACTTTCAATCCATTCTCGCGCTACTTTGAAGGTAAACTCGCGCGAGGTTGCACCTGAAGTAGCGCGACTTCGCATGTCAAGGTCGCGCGAGATCGAATCCAAAGTCGCGCGAGAACAGATTGCATCTCGCGCGAGCTTATTTGTTAAAATAACGCATAAAAAAGCCCGTTTTGTACTATAAAAACGGGCAAAGTCGTTAGGAAGGTCGGGTAACCCTAACCCTCGAATATATGATTTTGAGATTGAATTTGAGTTGTTTGAGCAGCTTCTTGAGTATCAATCAAGATAACGATATTTAACAAATATAGCCTTCTTGAGACGAGCTTCACAACCCTATCGGAAAGACTATTTTTTAGATTGAATTTGATGCTCGGTGAGAGAGTCATTTGTCCCACTTCAATAAGACATATCTTACGACCCCGGGTGAACGCTCCACCAAGTAAAAACTTAATCAAAAGGATTGTAAGTAATATGCTTATTTCCATGAATCTTATAAATTATCGAAGACCAAGGTAATAAAAAGAGTTCTCTTTAGCAATGATATGCCTTTTTATATGGTAGTTTAGCGATAGATGTCGTAACTTTTGTTGGAACACCAAATCACATATTGATACCGGTATTGTAAAATGTCTTATTGGTTGATAATTTGATATTTTCATGACACTTTATGTTTTTGCTTGTCTGTTGTGTTTAGTTTTAATGTTTTAAGATGTTATCCATTACTTATTGTAAGTTAGTGAATTAACATTTGATTGTATTTACTCAGTTTTATTTTTGCTTTATCATAATATCTTACTTAAGTTTGCACCCGCGAAAATTTTAAGTTATGTACCTCAAGATAGATCCCAAAAATATTGCTGATACATATAGTACTCCTATTTTGCAACAGACTTCGTTTTGGTCCGGTGTGAAAAGTCGCTTGGGTGTCGATTCATCTGCTTTTGATTTCAGTATTCGTAATAGTGAGCTTTATACCAATGTAGGTGGCTATGCACAGACGCAGGCGGATGTGGTCGTTTTTTATCAGCCTTTTAATAATGAGGATTACATTGCTTACTTGCCATATGGCCCCGAGGTAGAGCCTTCGGTCGAAAATCAAGGAGTCTTTTTGGAAGAATTTTCGGAAGAGCTGCGTCGATTTTTGCCGAAGAATTGCGTTGGTCTCAGATATGATCTCAACTGGCGTTCTCACTGGTGCGATAAAGGCGATTTTGATGAGTATGGCAATTGGATTGGATTGCCGGATATACCTTTTCAAGAGTTTCAGCTCAATTATGGTACCAACAATTGGAATCTAAAAAAGGCCTATACCAATGTATTGCCTTCCAATACTATTTTGATCGATATTTCGGGAGACGAGGATGAGATTTTGAATCGGATGAAGCCCAAGACTCGTTACAATATTAAATTGTCTATGCGTAAAGGTGTTGAAGTTCGGGAAATGGGATTGGATGCGATGGATGTTTGGTACAAATTGTATACAGAGACCGCTCTCCGAAATGGACTTACATTGAATGATATGTCATATTTCGAATCTATTCTATCTTCTAAGATTGCTTCTGATGAGGTAGATGTCAAATTGTTGGTCGCATTTTTGGATAAGAAACCTTTGGCGGCAATTTTCTTGGTGCTTTCAAGTCATAGAGCTACATACTTATATGGTGCGTCTACTGCCGAGAATAGAAATGTGATGCCGACTTATGCACTTCAGTGGGAGGCTATTAGGATAGCTAAGAAATATGATTGCATAGAATACGATATGTTTGGAGTGGCTCCAACCCCCGATCCCAATCATCCCATGCACGGGTTATATAAGTTTAAAAAGGGCTTTGGTGGAGAGATTTATCATCAGCTTGGATGTTGGGATTATCCATTCGAAGAGGATAAGTATAAGTATTTTAGGGCTATGGAGATGAATATGCAAGGGTATTATACACCTTGAAAAAATATAAGCAAGGATAAGGACAGATATCGAAGAACAAAATTGGTTTATTACAAAGTGATGATATTTTTATCCTTAACAACAATCCCGGTCTTTCACTACTATAGTTGAAGCCGGGATTTGTTTATTTGATAAGGTTATTGTTGCAACTCAAATAAATATGGCACAAAAACAAAAATAGAGGATAGAAGCTCTTTTTAATATTGATCCTTTGGAATATCTTTGTGTCGAACACAGTCGTTGCTATATGGCATACTGGATTATATTTGGATGGATAAAAGGAATTATCAATTTGTAGTTGTTCGGATTATATTCGAGGTATCTTTGTATAGATGATATGCTACGAAAGACATAAATGTTCAGAAAGATTGAGTGGGGTAGAGCTTATTGCTTTTTGCTCGTGATGAATATTTGTTCCTGGATTCTATTCTTGAGAATAATACAGGGCTTTTATGTGCAATTTGCAATAGCTAAAATTACTTGAGTTATGAACGCATGTTCAAAATAAATATGTACCTTTGTATCAATTAAAGAATTATGGCAAGACCTAAACAATGTAGATATGTCTCTTCTCCACCTATTGTTGACGGCTTCCGTCCGGTGGGTTGTTTTAGAAGAGGACTTCGTGAAACGCTTCTTACTTATGATGAGTTTGAAACGCTTCGTCTGGCAGATTATCTGGGAATGCAACAAGATGAAGCTGCCGAACAGATGAATGTTTCGAGGCCTACCTTTACCCGTATTTATGATGCAGCCAGAAAAAAGGTTGCTCACGCATTGGTGGAGGGAAGAACGCTTAATATTGATGGTGGTCATGTCACGTTTAAGTCGGTAAAAATTAAAAATGATACAATGAAAAAGATCGCTATTCCCACAGAGCAGGGAAAACTTTTTGGTCACTTTGGCCGTGCTACTCATGTAACGATTATATCTCTAGAAAACAATAAAATTGTCAGTACACAATCTTTGGAAACACCAAAGCATGAGCATGGATCACTTCCAAAATTTCTAAAAGAAAATGGTGTCTCAGATGTTATTGTCAATTCAATAGGACAAGGTGCTGTAAACTTTCTTGTTAAGTATGGAATAGAAATCCATCAAGGAGCTCCACTTGAGCCCGTAATGGATATTGTGCAACAATTCCTCGATGGGACCATTGTCTATGGAGAAGGCCAATGTAATCATCATGAGCATCATCATGAGCATGGTAAAGAAGAGGGGCATGAATGCTGCGGTAAGTGTGGCGAGCATAAATAAATCTTCGAAATAAGTCTCAACAGCCATTGTAACTTTGTAAGTTTCATAATGTTGTGAACTGCTTTATCCTTTCAGACAACAGGCCTCCTCTTCATATAAAAGAGGATACTTCCCATGTTTGTTGTACGGAGCATGGCCTTTGCATATATTTAGAGACAGCGCGCCACAAATTGCTACTCGATACAGGTGCATCGGATCTGTTTTTGAAAAATGCCGAAAGGCTGGGTGTCGACCTTTCTAAAGTTGATTATGTCTTTATTTCACATGGTCACAGAGATCATTTGGGAGGACTGGAGTTCTTTCTGAAAGTTAATAAAACTGCCAAAGTTATCATGAGTCCTGCTATATTGGGTTCAAGGTATTATTCAGAACGAAATTCGCTTCACTCAATTACTTGTGATAGCTCATTTGATAGCTTTTTAGGCCGTTTTGTACTGATTGAAGGTAATAGAGTTGTTGATTCTGATCTTCATATCATAACCCAATTTGTCCATCCATATCCAATGCCTAAAGCAAATGAGTTGCTCAAGGTTAAGAGGAATGAAGCAGATGATTTATGTCCGGATGATTTTGGTCATGAAATGGCTTTGTATATAGATGGTCTTCTTTATTTGGGATGCGCTCACAATGGCTTGTTGAATATAATGGATGCTTCACCTTTTCCATTGAATTGTGTATTGGGAGGATTTCATTTGCTTGACGGTTTTGAGACTCCACAGGAGCTGGCAGCCATAGCAGATGTTCTGAAAACAAATTATCCGAGCTGCAAGTTCATTACGGGCCATTGTACCGGGAGTGAAGCATTTCGCTTGTTAAAACAAACTCGCTGTGATATGATGTCGTTTCACAGTATGCAATATATTCATCTGTAGGATGGGGATTCTGCTCTTTTTGAGATGTTTTTGACTGCATTCGTATGACTGTAAGGTTGTTTTTAATGGGGCAACCAAAGTCCTTTGCGTTTTTCCTGAGATCGATATCGTGTGAGATCAAATAGATTTCTATGTCGTGCAAAACAAGGATTGGACCATAAGAACGTAATGTCATATAACAGTATGAGAATACTCTTACATTATTCGATCACATTTCAGTAGTTTAGATAAGGTTTTTAATTTGGTTTTTAGTTAGTTCGAGCAAAGAATCTCCATCCCGGATGAATGGAAGAGAAAATCTAAAACATATCTTTAATCAAGAGATTGTACTGCTTCAGAAGATAGCAATAACAGAATAAACCACTTATTAAAAGTTGGATATAAATCCAAGAGAGGGATGTGTCAAACAAAATGGCACATCCCTCTCTGTATTTTTTGTTTTATTGATTGTCCTTATCTATTGATTTTCATTGCTGTCCGATAAAAGTTGGAAATGACATATTAAGGATGCTCAATCGCAGAATACATGCGGTTGAGCATTTCAATTTTGAAAGATAAGCCCCCCTAATCAAAAAGTGAGGGTATTGGAGGAG
>NZ_JBHSGO010000179.1:0-15300 GCF_042654485.1 Falsiporphyromonas endometrii
CGGGCGGACGCCAATCCCCCCGGTGTTTTTCATGCCCGCCTGACGGATGAACAAAACAATGAATTGAAATGATTAATTTTGACTCAAAGATAAACCTCCTTTACACACTTTTTGGGATACTACCAAATCAAAGTATAGATAGTCGGATTTGAAAGAAAGATATGACAGCCCCCCTACCAAATAGTAGAAGATAAATGAATATACTTATAACAGTATATTAACAGAATTTGCAATCTAATGGTAAATATGAGGTAAACTCAAAAAAGATGTTTTAATCAAAAAGAGGGGCTGTGCCATTACGGATAATGACACAGCCCCATTAATTATTTGCGGTCTTTAGACCTGCTTCCTTTTGTCTTAGATGTTTCTTACTTCATGCGTCTTTTGTAAGCATCCAGAGTATTTATCATCAAAGATACAATTGTCATTGGACCCACTCCGCCCGGCACGGGAGAGATATATGAGCAAAGAGGTGCTACTTCATCGAATTTGACGTCTCCGCAAAGTCTTCTTCCACTCTTCTTGGTGGCATCCGGAACCATGGTTGTACCAACATCTACTACAACGGCACCACGTTTTACCATATTGGCTTTCACAGACTCCGGCCTTCCCATGGCAGCTATCAATATGTCTGCAGTTTTGGTAATCTCTTCGATATTTTGAGTTTTGCTATGACAAACTGTTACGGTACAATCTCCCGGTTCGCCTTTTTCCATCATCAGCATTGACATTGGTTTGCCAACGATATTACTTCTTCCGAGTATAACACAATGCTTTCCTCTTGTAGGAATCTTGCATCTCTTAAGAAGTTCTACAATTCCCTTTGGAGTTGCAGATACATATCCCTCAAGTCCAATGCTGAGACGACCTACATTAATTGGATTAAAACCGTCAACGTCTTTTGATGGATCTACAGACTCAATGATCTTCTGCTCATTGATATGCTTTGGCAAAGGAAGTTGTACGATATAACCGTCCAAATTGGGATCTTCATTAAGCTTCTTTATGCATTTCAGAAGTTCTTCCTCTGTAACATCATCTTCATATCTGATAAGAGAAGACTCAAATCCTACCTCCTTACATGTGCGAACTTTGTTACCTACATATGCTTCACTACCACCATCATGGCCAACCAATACGGCTCCAAGATGTGGTCTTCTGCCACCGGCAGCAACGATCTTTTCTACTTCAGCAGCGATCTCCTGCTTAATTTCGGATGATACCTTTTTACCATCCAAAAGCTGATAAGTTTGATTCTCCATATAATTTTTGAATAAGTTATGCTTTATAAAATTAGTCATTTGCTTGGCATTGTCCAACAAATGTAGCGCGAGTGATATGTCTTTTCCCTGTCGGACCGGGTATTCGCTCAACTCTAAATCCGGCTGTTTCAAGTCTCCTTCTTACGATTCCTTTTGAGCAATAAGTTGTCAATACGGCACCTGTATTTGCATGTTTCGCCATTTGGTCAAATATCTCTTGCTCCCAAAGATTACCCTGAGCTTCCGGGGAGAAGGCATCCATATAAAAAACATCGACTTTGTCCGGAAATTTAATCTTTTCGATATCACCCAATATCTTATGAACAGTGAAATAGGGTGTAAGGGCAACCGGTTCGTCCCATTCTGCACGATGCAATGCCTCGAATTGTTCTCTTACATAATATGGATCCTTTCCATCTAAATGATAGTCCAGTTGATTGGCACATTTCAAAGAAATTGGATACTTCTCAACAGAGTAATAATAGATCCTTTGTTTGAGTTCTTCCGCTTTTAAGAGTGTCAGCAAGGCGTTGAGGCCGGTGCCAAATCCGATTTCAAATATTCTTATTGGAGCAGGGGAGCAAAAAAAGCATCCCGGACCTAAGCTATTGAGATAATATTCAAGACCCTCTTTGATGAAGATGTGCATACTTTCATTTATTGCACCATGAGTCGAATGATAATGTTCACCTGTGACTTCGCTATAAAGTGTGGGTGATCCATCTTCTGTAATAAATACTTGAGGTTCTTTCATTATGATTGTTGGGAGTAATAGTGATTATTTTGATATGGGCCATCTAAAAGAGGATAGAGGATCGACATCATCACCTATTCTTAAGAATCTATACCCTTCGCTTTTTAACCATTCGACAGCCTTGGGCATGACATGTCTCATGTTTTTTTCGGCTTTGAGTGAATCGTGAAATACGATGATAGATCCATTCCTGACATATTTCTCGATGTAGCTAAATACTTCGACCGGGGTAAGCTTTGCATTGTAATCTCTTGTTACCACATCCCACATGACAATGTCAAAGTAGTTGCTTAAGTTGCGCACTTGAGATAGACGTAAGTGACCATGAGGGGGACGGAAGTATCTTGATCCAATAAGTTTGTCTGCCTCCATGACATCCTCCAGATACTTTTTATTGGACATAAAGAGGGCCTGTATATGGTGGTAAGTGTGGTTGCCCACTTGGTGTCCACGATCGATAATCTCCTGAAAAAGGTCGGGATATCGACGGACATTGTCAGCAACACAAAAGAATGTTGCTTTTACACCCAATTCATCCAATTTATCCAAAACCCAAGGCGTGACCTCCGGAATGGGACCATCATCAAACGTCAAATAGATACTTTTGCCTTGCCTTGCGGGGATACGCCAGCGAGCTCCGGGGATAAGTGCACGATACCACATTGGTACTCGGCATAATAAACGGTCAATCAAGATCTATTATATTATGAGAGTCTGCACGGATTTATTCGTTGATTGAGATTCGAATAAAAGACAAACAGATCTTATGTTAATAATAAAGCCGATACGAATATCATAGAGCTATATGATATCAGTATCGGCTTGTTTGTTAATTGCTGTTGCTGTCTTCCATATCTTGTGCCGGTTGTAGATTGGAAGCCTCGACATGTTGCTGTTGTAGTTTGTTTAGTTCTTCAAATGAATGTCCGTAAACAGCTTTGAAATATTGATTCATAAGAGGAAGATAAGAATCCATCGATTTGCTGTTGTATGCCTTTGCTACTGTATAGCAATTAATAAGACATCTCAGATTTTTGTCAATTTCACCTTCACTCTGTACTCGATAGCGCAGATCCAAATCAAGCTTCATAAACCACTTGAGTGACTTTATGCAACTACTACTTAGTGATTTGCAGATATCATCGGCCTGCTTTGTAAGTCCGGCAAGATAGAGAGCCCTTACAAATCCAATACTTCGCTCCTTATCATAAGGTACTACTTCGGGACGAATGCCATTAAAGGTCTTAAGAAGAACATCTTGAGCTTTCTTCTTTTCGCCCTTCTCCATTAAGCTGATAGCCAATGGAGCTGCGACATTCGAACGATAAGTTTCAGTCATATTCCTCAAATTGGCATCGAAGTAGACTTTGGGGTTCTCAGCTCCACCAAACTTGAAGTACTTCATGAAGATGTTGTAGCTCTTAATCGGATCGATATATCTTGGAGCATTGGCAAGATATGCCGGATTTATCTGATTGGTATTACCCTGCTGTGTTACATAGTTGGGCAGATTGGAGAATGCATCAAGCGGTGAAGATATACACCAATGCATAGGCCTCTTCCAACCATTCTCATTGAGCATGGTAAGGATAGCAAGCTCCGAACGACCTATTACCTTCTTACCTTCCAACGAAATAAGCTGATCTTTGATGAAATAAGGTCTTGTCAGAGAGTCCATATGTGGCAAGGCTTCTACAGAATCATTGACCAAGATAAGCTTGTCAGAAGGCAATACACCATAAGGAATGTCTCCGTTTGGCTTGTGCATAAAGCATTCTTTCAGTGCTTCGCTAAGAAGCATAGGACTATTGGGTTGTATGAAAACAGCCGGTACATGGCTATAAAATGACTCCTTATATTCTTCAAGTGGAAGAGGAGCACTCTTGTAAAATGCCTGTTTCATTTGATCGACGTACCAGTCAGCCCCAAGATACCCCAGGTTGCAAGCTCTTACGTCTGTACGAATACCTTCAACTTCTTGACAGTACCATAGAGGGAAGGTATCATTGTCTCCAAAACAGAAGAGAACTGCATTGGGATCACAACTTTCGAGGTAATTGCGCCCAAAGTCCAATGCTGCTGTACGGCCCGAACGATCGTGGTCGTCCCAGTTTTGTGAGGCCATTTGTAGAGGTACGAAGAGAGACAATACGACTGCAATGGAAGCGGCCATTGTAGGGGATACCTTCAATTTGCGAATCATATCTGCCAGCATGGCTACACCAAAACCTATCCATATTGCAAAAGCATAGAATGATCCAACATACGAATAGTCTCTTTCTCGTGGCTCACCGGCTGTCTGATTGACATAAAAAACAATCGCCAGTCCGGTCATAAAGAAGAGGAAGAATATTACCCAGAAAGATTGATTACCCTCTTTTCCTTTGAGGATTTGGTACAAGATGCCAAGAATACCCAACAAAAGAGGGAGCATGTAATAGACATTGTGTCCTTTGTTGTTTGACATCTCGTCAGGCATATCTTCACTTGGCCCAATCAGAAGATTATCGATAAAAGGAATACCGGTCACTGCATTACCGCGCAATAGCGAGCCATCTCCCTGTAAGTCATTTTGTCGACCGACAAAGTTCCAGAAGAAATATCTCCAATACATATAGTTGACTTGATATGCAAAGAAGAACTTCAAGTTATCTCCCATGGTAGGAGTGCTATAGTCATCCGGATTTCTTCCAATCCAAATGTTATATCCTCTGATATGTGCAGGGTTTTGAGAGAAAACTCTTGGGAATAGCATCAAATCGTCACTATTGTACTTGTATTCCGGAGTGTCCTTTTTGACCTCTTTGTAACAATCTTTGCCATCGGATGTCTTGCTCCTTGCATAAGTTGTATTGTACTCTATACCTGTTGCCTGAGTTGTAAAGGTCGGACCTAAAAACAGGGGTTTGCTTCCATATTGTTCACGTGCAAGATAGGCTCTTAGTGTGAAAGCATCCGATGGGTCATCCTCATTCATAGGAGGATGTGCTGCAGCTCTCACAAGGATCATACCATAGGTAGAATATCCTACCATGATTACCATAAGACACATCATCCAGGTATGAAGTCTTTTTGCATTGAGAGATTTAAGCGCAAATGTACATACCACCACTGCGATACAAAGGATTGCAGCCACAATCAGGCTGTCTCCCATAAAGGGTATTCCCATTAAGATAACTGAGGCAATGAAACTCATCCTCATCCTGCTGTCGTTGCCGGCATTTTTGACAGCATTGTTTGTTTCATAGACACCCCAGGCCAAGACTCCTCCGAGTACAATGAGATAAATAAGAATACCACTGTCAAAAGACATACCCAAGACATTCACGGCAAAGCGGTCAAAGTATCCCGCAATCTCCGGTACACCCTGTATGACACCATACATCATGACAACGATGAGTCCAAAGCTTGCCAAAAGGGCCAATATGGCTCCCCAAAAATGAGGTTTCTCGCTTCTGCGATAGTAATAAATAAGACCCATGGCCGGGATGCAAAGCAAGTTAAGAAGGTGTACACCAATGCTTAGCCCCATGAGATAAGCAATTAAGATGAGCCAGCGGTCACTTCTCGGATTGTCAGCACGATCTGCCCATTTGAGCATAAGCCAAAAGACGATGGCTGTACAAAACGAACTAAATGCGTAGACTTCCGCTTCGATAGCACTAAACCAAAAAGAATCTGTGAAAGTGTATACCAAAGCTGCTACCAATCCTCCACCCAAGATAACTATGCCTTGGGCAAGAGACAGCTCTTGATCTTCATACTTGGGTGCCACAACTCTTCGTATAAGAGCTGTAGCTGTCCAATACAAAAACATAATTGTGAAAGCACTGAGCAGGGCACTCGTGGCATTGCACCAGATCGCCACTTGGCTTTGGTCAGAAGCAAATTGGCTAATGACATTATAAACCAACATAAAGAGTGGTGCTCCGGGTGGATGTCCAACCTCCAACTTGTTGATACAGACAATAAACTCAGCACAGTCCCACAAACTTGCTGTAGGCCCGATGGTGAGCAAGTAAACAATGGCAGCTATTACAAAAGACAGCCATCCAAGAAGGTTGTTAGCCAACCTATAGCGTTTCCATTCCATATTATGTCAATTGTTTATTCCAAACTAAATTGCAGTTAGAAGTTAAGAAGCTGACAAGTTTCTATGATTAGTGATTGCTCCGTAATGCTGACATCAAATCATAATTACACATACCAATTGGCAGCATGGCAAAACAATTTAACCGGCTTCCAATATATTATGTTCTCTTGTAAAGGCTGATACAATCAGTCTGAAGGATCAAATTAGAATAGCTTCTAATGCTTCTGTTTATTTCACAAAGATAATCAAAAGAGAAAGTCATAGACATTTTTTATAATCTCTTACTTGAATAGCTCCAATGTGAGCTTATATGTTTTTATTTCGCAACGAATAAAAACGACTTCTAAGATTATCAGTGAGCTTCAAGCCAGTTGCTTCCAACACCCATTTCTGCTATAAGGGGAACTGAGAGATCGGGAATAACATGCTCCATACCTTCTCTGACTATCTCTTTGACCTCTTCAAGCTCCGGTTTGAAAACATCAAAATTAAGTTCGTCATGCACCTGAAGAATCATCTTAGTCTTGAAGTTTCTTGCAGATAGCTCCTTATATATCTTTATCATGGCCATCTTTATGATGTCTGCAGCTGTTCCTTGAATAGGGGCATTGATAGCATTTCTTTCGGCAAAACTTCTAATATTTTTATTCCTGCTGTTAATGTCGGGCAGGTATCTTCTCCTTCCGAGCAAGGTCTGTACATAGCCCTTCTTTCTTGCTTCTTCAACAACTTCGTCCATGTACTTACGAACCCTTGGATAGTGCCTAAAATATCCCTCGATAATATCTTTTGCTTCTCCTCTTGGAATGTCTAATCTTTCAGAAAGTCCAAAAACGGAGATCCCATAGATAATGCCAAAATTGGCGGTCTTGGCTTTCCTTCTCTGATCTTGTGTTACTTCACTTAATTTGACACCATAAATCTTGGCGGCTGTGGCACGGTGAACATCCTCGCCATCAATAAAGTCTTTTATTAGAGCCTCATCCCGACTTAAGTGAGCCATGAGTCGAAGTTCAATTTGACTATAATCGGCAGAAAGGAAGCAATAGTCATTACTTCGGGCCACAAAAGCCTCTCTAATGCGGCTCCCATCCGAGGTGCGAATAGGAATATTCTGAAGGTTGGGGTCAGAGCTTGATAGACGGCCCGTAGCTGTGACACATTGATTGAAAGATGAATGCAATCGACCATCTTGGTGCAAAAGCCCGGGAAGAGGTTCGATGTATGTATTAAGAAGTTTCTTGTCTCCTCTGTAGTCCAATATCTTTTGAACGATAGGGTGCTCTTTTCGGACTTTCAGTAAGTTTTCTTCACTTGTCGAATAGCTTCCACTCTTAGTCTTCTTTGGCTTGTTGCCAAGTTTAAGGTCTTCAAAAAGAACTTCTCCTACCTGTTTTGGACTGTTGACATTAAATTCTTTGCCGGCCATTTTTACAACCTCGGCCTCTGTCTCAACAAGTCGGTCATTGATCTCTTTTGATAGTTTTTCCAAAACTTTGGTGTCGAGTTTGACCCCTTCTCGTTCCATTGAGGCCAACACCGGCATCAATGGCATCTCAATCAGTTTAAGTAAGTTGGATATTTCTTGATTGTCGAAGAGTGGCAATAGTTTTTCGTATATCCGGAATGTAATATCTGCGTCTTCTGCCGCATACTCTCTGATCTCTTCCAATGGTACCGTTGTAATGTCATTCTTTTTTGTTGCCTTCTTGATCATCTCATCGTAAGAGATACACTTATAGTTGAGCAGTCTTGATGCCATATCATCCATATTGTGTTTCTCTTCCGGGAAAAGAATGTAGTGGGCAATCATGGTATCGAAGAAAGGTCCGCTTCCCTCAATTTGATAATTGCCGAGGACTTGCAAATCATATTTTAGATTTTGCCCAATCTTAAGGTGTTTGGATTCATTGAGAAGCCTTTTGAGAGGGGTGAGAATGTCGATGACCTCTGTACGATCTTTGGGTAGAGGTATATAATAAGCCTCCCCCGCAGTACAGCAAAAACTGATTCCGACAATTTCCGCTTTGAGTGCATCTATATTGTTGGTTTCTGTGTCAAAAGCAAATGCATTGGCTTGACTTAGTTTGCTCCATAAGCGATCCCTGTCTTCTTTGGTTTGCACCAGGTGATAAGTATGGGGCAGTGTTGCTGCAGATTTGACTTCTGTAAAATCATCTTCACCAAAGAGTGTATTCTGATTGATTTGCTCTCCGCCCTCAAATAAGGATGCTTGATAATAGTCTTCAGCATTTTCTTTGGCTTCTTGAGTAAGACTTGTAGATGCATCAGATTGTGAAATGGGTGGTTGTGCTGCATATAGATTGTCAATACCAAGAATGCGCTTGCCAAGAGATCTAAATTCTAATTCTCTGAATATTTCAAGCATCTTCTCTCTATCTATGGATTTGAGCTTATAAGCTTCATCGTCAAAAGAGACCGGCACATCAGTGCAAATGGTGGTCAGATAGCGGGACATCATGGTATCCTCTTTACCTTCAATCAACTTCTTTTTCATAGCACCCCTAATCTCATCTATATGTGCGTAGATGTTGTCTATATCACCATACTTTTTGAGTAGTTTGGATGCTGTCTTGGCTCCAATCCCTTTGCAACCGGGAATATTGTCACTGGCATCTCCCATCAATCCAAGAAGATCTCTGACCTGCTCCGGCCCGTTGATGTCGAAGTGTTCACCAATTTCCTTAGGACCCCAAAGATCAAATCCTCCATTGCGTGAAGGACGATACATTTTGATATGATCACTTACAATCTGACCATAGTCTTTGTCGGGAGTAACCATAAAAACATCGTAGCCCTTTTTTTCGCCTTGTATAGCAAGAGTGCCTATCACATCATCGGCTTCGTAATTTTCGACTTCAATGATGGGGATTCGGTATGCTTCAAGGATCATTTTAATGTAGGGAACAGCTTGTATAATCCCTTCCGGTGTAGCGTCACGTTGGGCTTTATATTCCGGAAATTCTTTGTGACGGAAGGTCCCACCCGCCGGGTCAAAAGCCACGGCTATCATATCTGGAGATGCCTTCTCAAGAATATCTTGCAATGTTAATACAAAGCCAAATATAGCACTGGTGTCCACACCTTTGCTATTGGTTATCGGGTTTTTTATGAAAGCATAAAAAGCTCTAAAAATAAGAGCGTATGCATCTAATAAATATACTTGCTGTCTTTTCATCATGCTGTAAAGATAGTTAACTATGATTATATTTGTGCCCATAAAGCGTCTATGGAATCATTATCTTTTTCTCAAGGTGGTATTTCTTTGATTTATACAATCGCCAAAGAAAGAGATTGCTTCAATAAAGTAGTCATAATGTTACTTTGAGACGATATAGCATGGTAGACTTTGCATGGTAGGCATAGATGGTAGATATTATACAAATTGGATGATTATCAATCTGTCCCGGCGGTAAAGTTGAAAGAGATTATTAAACAACAAATCGTATGGTCTCCTCACGGGGGATGTAATATTTGAATGGACGAACTTTCCATCTTGAAGAACTCGGTCAAAGAGTTCAATATGATATTTGACAAGAAGTACAAGACATCAATCCAATCCGAGTCTAAATGGTTGAGAGAGGCGTTTGAGATACTTCAGAGAGCGACGGGTAAGCAAGTCAGACCTTTGATGGTGGCTTTGACTTGCAAGGCTTGTGGAGGTCAATTAGGTGAAAAATCGGCTGAGTCTGCTTTGCTATTGGAGCTGATTCATACGGCCACGCTTATTCATGATGATGTGATTGATAAGGCGGGGCTGAGGAGAGGTGTACGGACCTTAAACACAATTTTTGACAATCGAATAGCTGTTCTTATGGGTGACTTTGTGTTGTCCATTGGCCTAATGAGAGCTATCCAACTCAATGATATACAAATCATTTCGGTAGTTTCATCTATCGGCAAGGAATTGTCGGAAGGAGAGATTCTTCAGATGGAGACAGCAGAAGAAACAGTCTTATCGGAGCAAAGATATTTCCAAATTATTAAGCAGAAAACAGCGACACTCTTTAGTGCTGCTACCCTTTTGGGTGCCATCTGCGCTGATGCAGATAATGAGATAAAAGAAACTTGCCGTGCGATAGGAGAGAATTTGGGATATGCCTTTCAGATTAGGGATGACATATTCGACTATTTTTCTGTTGATGTGGGTAAACCAACCGGTAATGATATTAGGGAAGGTAAAGTGACTCTTCCTTTGTTGTATGCAATTTTCAATGACCATTCGAAAGAGCAAGAACAGTGTTTGAACATCATTAAGACAAAAGATTTTACACCTTCAAATATTGATCGGCTTATTGTCTTTGCTAAAGATAAGGACGGAGTTGAGTATGCTCGTTTGAGAATGAGTGAATATTTAGATAAGGCTCTTGAACTATGCCAAAAACTTCCCAATATATCTGATGTACCAGAATTGGAGCGGTTGGCAAAATTTATTTGTAATAGGGAGATTTAGAAGTTGAATCGCAAATCAGCTCCCTCTCTTTTTTGCTTGTGATAACAGCGTATTTTAATAAATAATGTAAACTTCTGCGGCCATTTTTCTTGTTAGAAATGGCCCTTTTTTGACCTTAAAAGTGGCTTATTTCCAACAAAACATGAAGAGGACGGTAATTTATCTGTATCGATAAGTGTTAAACTATATTAATGACATTTGCAATTTATCTTTTGGCGACTTAAAAATCGACTTTAGGCCGCTGTATCAAAAACTTTGGTGCTTTGTAACAAAAAAGCCGTGTACATTTCAAAAGGATGTACGCGGCTTTTTTCTGCTCTCTCAATAGAAAGAGAGATAGCATTTATGAAGTTGTTTCAGCCTGTTTGGATTTCTTTGATTTGTTGTTTTTATTGGCATGCGGGGCAAACGCCACGACACATCTCGTGTGAAATGGCCAACCCACCTTCTGAGGTCTCTTTATAGAGACTGGGTAGGTCTTTGCCGGTTTGCATCATAACCTCAACGACTTGATCAAAACTTACCCGATGCCTACCATCACTAAAGTTGGCATAGACATTGGCATCAAGAGCTCGTGCAGCCGCGAAAGCATTGCGTTCGATACAGGGAATTTGTACCAATCCTCCTACGGGATCACAGGTCAGCCCCAAGTGATGTTCAAGAGCAATCTCTGCAGCATACTCGATCTGTTGAAGTGTAGCTCCAAAAAGCTGGCTCGAAGCGGCTGCTGCCATAGAGCATGCTACTCCCACCTCTCCTTGACAACCCACCTCTGCTCCGGATATGGATGCATTTGTTCGCACCACATTGGCAAAAAGTCCTGCTGTGGCAAGTGCTCTTAATATCCTAACATCTGTGAAGCCTCTTTGCTCTTGTAAGTGATAAAGGACTCCCGGCACGACCCCACAACTTCCGCATGTGGGAGCTGTTACAACGATTCCTCCACTGGCATTTTGCTCTGCAACAGCCAAGGCATAAGCAAATAGAGACCCTCTACTTTTCATTGTTGGCTGGTAGCCTTGTGATCTGACATGGTAATTTGCCGCCTTTCGTTTAAGTCCCAATCCTCCGGGCAACACCCCTTCTGCTTCGAGACCATCTTTGACGGCTTGCTTCATCACTTCCCAAATCTCAGCAAGATAATCCCAAATGCCGGGACCTTCGATTTCTTCGACATATTCCCAATAGTTCATTCCTCTATGATCGAGGTCATTCATAATCTCAGAGATTGTACTTAAGGGATATACCTCTTCAGATCGAAGTTCATTGAAGTGATCGTTGGCCAAGATACCACCGCCAATACTAAAGATGGTCCAATCTTCTATCTTCTCATCTTTGTCGTTTAGCCCTTCGAAGTACATTCCATTGGGATGATAATCCAAGAAGGTCTTAGGTCTCCAAACAATTTCGGTCGGAGCTTCAGCCTCCAATACATTTAGGATAGCAACATCGGTAAGGTGACCCTTGCCGGTGGCAGCAAGACTCCCATAAAGTGTTACACGATATTTGGATGCTTGAGGACATTTTTCAAGAAACATCTTGGCAGCTCTGGATGGTCCCATAGTATGACTACTACTGGGTCCATTTCCAATCCGGAAGACCTGCCTTATAGATTCCATTGACATAATTGTTGATTTTATGGGTTATAGCGTTTGTATTTTGAGACAGATGAGATACCTCCAACTTTCAAGATCGTATTGTACTCTTCTATACGGTAGTCGGATTCTACTTTGTTTTTTGTCGCTGATTTACCGCTGTCTCCAACATTAAGCAGCATGAGTGTTTTATTACCTTTTGTCTTGTAATAGGTCTTTCTGACTGTGTCTAATGGTCTATCTTTTTCCATGCTATAGATTAGGACCTTACCATCTTCTGTTAATTTGATATAATAGTTGGATGGACCTTTGTTGTTCGAGCCATCAGCTGCTCTAAATTCCGGCACAATAATAGCTTCAGGTCCTTCTATAAGCTCCCAGTTACCTATTATTCTACTATCATGTTGTCCATTTGTATAATCGGAGATTTCACCTTTGTCTGATGAATAACATGAAGTAAGAGTAAAGATGCTGATAATGAATGATATAAATAAAATTGAGTGTTTCATATTTTAATTAAATTGCTAATGGATTATTAATTCTTTGAATAGTTTCGGGGGTAAGAAGGAAAAATGAAGGTAAAGATCTGACATTAAATTTCGACAATCCTTCTTGTAAGGGATCACAAACATTAATCCATGGAAGAGTCCTTACAGCATTTTGCCAGAAATAACGATCTTGGTCTACACCAACACAGTAGATAGCGATTGATTTTTCTTTAGACACCTTTCGAAGTGTATTTATAAGTTGAGGTGAGTCTTCAGAAGCAAAGCTGTTGAAAACGAGCAATACCTTTGCTTTCTCTGATACTATTTTATTCAGGTCTTGCTCTTTACCATGATTATCTATCAGTTTGAGCTGAGGTAATGACTCCATTTTCGACCCTCGTACCATTTCGACCCTCTTCTGTGCATCCTCTCTTGCCTTCTTCTTTGCTGCAATCCCTTGTAGGGTCAGATCTTTCAAAGTCTTTGTATAAGGGGCATTGGGGAAATAAAAGTCATAAGCTGTTGCTACGGTATTGAAAGCATTCAAATCTTGAGGATCAAAAATGTTGAAATACATAAGCCCGTTGTTTTGCTGATAAAGAGCAAAGTAAGCTGCAGCTGAAGCCGGTTTCTTAAGTATGTAATCTTTGAAGAATATCATCTTAAGTTGGTTTACAACATCAAGTACCTTTTGGCTAAAATCTGAAAAAGAAATGTCATTGCGACGAAGCTTCAAGTTAAGAGAATCGATTTGTCGGTCCGCCTTTTTTGTCAAAGCTGTAATCTGTTTCATCTGAATATTGGCACAGTCTGATTTGATAAGCTTATAAGTGCCTGAGAAGTTGTTGGATTGAGCTTCTATTTGAAGGTTTGTAGCCGAATCGGCTGCCACATTTATAAAATCCTGATCTAAGGTGAGGGCATAAAACATAGGGTAGTAATAACCCTGTCCGGTTATCTTGAAATTTCCATCTTTATCGATAGTAACCGAATCGACCGGGCTAAAATCTCCATTGTTGGCATTTCTAAGATACAAGGTCTTGCCTTGACCACCTTCGATGTGACCTGAAATGACAAACTGATTTTTGGATTGATGGGTACAACTTGCGAGGATTACTCCTACTGAGAGCAGTGCTAATATCTTCTTCCACATACTTTTGACTCATTAATTACTTTGGTGCTCACTTAGCGAGCATTGCAAAGTTACACAAATACTGATGAGAGAGACACATTCGGGGTAAGAAGCTATTTTGTTGGGTGAGGTTTCGGTGATTATTATGAGATGTGTTTACGTTCTAACGATGTTTTTATAGTCAACCACATGAAGACAATAAGGTGAGGAAAGTCAAGAAGGATTGACTTCATTCATCAATGACAATACATTATTTATAATCTATGGTTTATCTTTGTGGCTGAAGTTTTTTTAGACTATTTTCAATAAACCCAAATATGTCTTGAGAAGAGGTCGCATTTATGTCGGGGCGCAAAAGCATCTCTTAAAGTGTCAAATCGGGTAATGTTGCCCTACAAAATAGTTTAATGACATTTTGGGGATAAATTCAAAACAGCTTCTAAATATGAAATTAACCATCTTGGGTTGTGGAAGTGCCACGCCAACACTTAGACACTTGCCTTCATCGCAAATCTTAGAACATAAAGGCGTATTATATATGATAGATTGTGGAGAAGCGGTCCAGATATCTATGCGTCGTTATAAATTTAACTTCCAGAAACTTGTACACATCTTTATTTCTCATCTTCATGGAGATCATTGTTTTGGATTGCCGGGGATAATATCTTCCTTTGGCCTACATGGGAGGACGGCTCCTCTCTTCATTCATGGACCGGAAGGGATAGAACAGTTCGTTCGTCCTATCCTTGACAATTTTTGTAAGGGGATGTCGTATGAAGTGAAGATTATTACACATAAGACAGATGAGCACTCGATCATTTTTGAAAATAGAAACTTGGAGGTATCTACCTTGCCACTTCAGCATCGGATCCCCTGTGCCGGTTTTCTGTTTAGAGAGAAGGGGTGTAAACCCCATCTTAGAGGTGACTTGGCGGACTTTTATGGTATCCCTCTGAAGATGCGCCCTCAAATCTTGGCCGGAGCTGATTATGAAAGTGATCAACATGGGGTTATCCCCAATAGTAGGCTGACAATACCGGCAGAGATGCCCGAAACTTATGCATATTGCTCTGATACTGCGTTCCAACCCTCTCTTATTCCTTATATCAAAGATATTGATCTGCTATATCATGAAACAACCTTTATGGAGAATGAACGCCAAAGAGCAACGGCTACCTTCCATAGCTGTACTACTGATGCTGCAAAAATTGCACTTAAAGCCAATGTGAAGCATCTGCTGGTTGGACATTATTCGGCAAGATACAACAATGATCAAGCTCTTGCCGATGAAGCAAAACAGATATTTCCACAAACAATAGCGGCCTATGAAGGCTTGCAGATCGATATAAAGAAATTGAGAAAGAGATCGTAAGTAATAACAATACTTCGGTAAATTTTTACCGAAAAATTAAAAGTTAAACAATAGAACTGACAAAAGTCGGTTCGAAAACACTAAAGAGATCATTGAAATGTTGTCAAAACGAATGGTTAAGCATGAAGAA
>NZ_JBHSGO010000180.1:0-15617 GCF_042654485.1 Falsiporphyromonas endometrii
TTGAACGATTTATTTGCGTGTTTGGGATTAGCCCAGACCCGCAAGTTATTGACAAACTTTTCAAAGAACTCATTTTATTTACTGCCAGAGCCGCTTAGGCTTGGATATTTTTTAACGAACTATTGCAAAATAAAAAAAGCGTTATATATAAATTAACACATGGCAACACCAATAAATCTGTATCTAATGCTTTTTTGTTAGAAAAACAGCCTTATTTAAGTAAAAAATGGCCTGGTAAGTATCATAAAATCACGCTTAATAAATTGATATATTTTATCTAATAGAAATATAATTTCATGAATAATAAAAGCATTGAAACAACAAGTAGGAAGAAAATTTATCTCTGTTTTCTTCCTACTTTATTTGATAATATGTGTGTGAATTGTCAGTTATACCTTATTTCAAATCTTTCATTTTCTTCTCTTCAAGATTTTTGGGTAGGATTAGATTGAGAAAAACACCTACCACAGCTGCCAGGCCAATACCGGATAGAGCGAAAGAACCCCAGCTGAATGTGGCGCCACCAATACCAATGGTCATAGTAAGCGAGAAGATAACGATATTTCTCATGTTGGTAAGATCAACCTTGTTCTGAAGCATGTTTGTCACTCCTGCGGTAGCTATTGTACCAAAGAGAAGTAGCATGATACCTCCTAATACAGACTGAGGAATGCATTTGAGTAAGGCACTTACTTTGCCAACTAATGAGAATAAAATCGCCGTTATGGCAGCTATACGTATTACTCCGGGGTTTGTAACCTTTGTGATTGACATTGCACCGGTTACTTCGCTATATGTGGTTACCGGGGGACCTCCCACTAAACCGGAAAACATACAGGCTAACCCATCCCCCAAGAGTGTTCGATGTAAACCCGGGTCTTTGACGAAGTCTTTGTTTGCCACTGTATTTACAACATATACGTCACCAATATGTTCTATTACCGGAGCAATAGCTACAGGAATCATGTATAAGATTGCATCCAAGTTGAATGATGGCTTGATTAGTTTAGGAAGTCCTATCCAAGGGGCGTTGGCAACTTCAGAAAGATCCATTTTACCCATGAGTAGTGCTACTATTGCGCCCACCAGGATGCCCATAAAAATTGGAATGAGTCTCAAAAGTCCTTTCCCAAACATGCTAACAACGATAGCTGTAGATAATGCAATAATAGCCAGAAGCCAATTGTCTTGGGCCATATTTACAGCACTGCTTGAAAGTGATATACCAATTAAAATAATTATTGGACCAACCACCACGGATGGGAAAAGTTTATTGATAAGTTTTATCCCTTGTATCTTGACAAGAGTACTCATGATAAAGTATACCAAAGCAACTCCAACCAACCCCGATAAGGTACCTGCCAGTCCGTAAATTTCGGTTGCTTTGATGATAGGAGCTATAAATGCAAAGCTACTTCCTAAAAAAATAGGCACCTTACCTTTTGTTACGAGGTGAAACAGTAAGGTCCCAATCCCTGCTGTGAATAATGCTGTTGAGGGATCCAGTCCAACTAAAAGTGGTACAAGTACAGTCGCACCAAAGGCTACAAATAAAAACTGTACTCCTACAACTCCTTTTCTAAAACCAGAGAGTTTTACTTCTTCCATATTGAATTTGTGTTTATCACCGCCAAAGGTAACATTTTATAATGGGTGGATTTGTATTTATTTAGCATTTCTTTTGTTTCACACTTTATCGTTGGTAGTGTACAATAAAAAAGGAGATATGCCTTACACATATCTCCCATTAGATATAGGTTATTAAAAACTATCTATTTTGTTATTCTTCGTCTTCTTCTTCAACATTATATCCATATGCTTTATGGCCATATCCATATTGCATATATCCATACTTGTTATATCCGTATTTGCTGCCGATGATGTCAGTACCATTTAATATCAGAGCCATATTTTTGTACTTTCTATCGGTATAAAATTCATCAATCATAGGAAGAAGCCTCTTGTCAAATAGACCTGCTCGAGCAATAAATAAGGTCATGTCTACATGTTTATTGATGATTGATGCATCAGCTACAATTTCAATTGGAGGACAGTCGAGGAAAATATAATCGTATTGGGACCTTAGTTCATCAATCATATTCTTCAACTTATCCTTGTATAGCAATTCTGTTGGATTTGGCGGGATTGTGCCGACACGAATCAAATCAAGATTGTCGATATATTCGTGTGGTTGAATGACTTCTTGATAGTTGGTAATTTTATCGCTTAGATAGTCTGCTATACCATAACCAACATTATTGAACGTGTCTGACAAAGCCGGCTTTCTTAAGTCAAGGTCAATAAGAATAACTTTTGATCCTTTGATTGCAAAACTGGCTGCAGTATTCATTGTAATGAATGTCTTACCACTTGATGGATTAATGGATGTTGTCATTAAAACATTGTTGGTACTTTTTGAACCACCTATCATAAACTCAATATTGGTCCTTACAATTCTGAATGCCTCGTTGATCATGTTGCGAGATCCCTGTTTTACAACAAGTAATCGTTTTTTCTCTTCATTTATGATCAAATTCCTTCTAATTAAAGTTTTCTTTTTCTTACCTACAAAAGGAATTTCGCCAACGAAAGGCATTTTCATTGATTCAACATCTGCCTTTCCTCTAAGTTTGTTGTTCGTTATTTCGTGGATGTATATCAGAGCAACCGGAACAATCAGCCCAATGATAAGTGCTGCAAGGAAAATAATAGCCTTACGCGGAGCTGTCGGGATCTCAAGTCCCATAGGCGGGGTTATGACCCTTGTGTTATATGCCGTAAAAGCTTGAGTGAGCTCATTTTCTTCTCTTTTTTGTAGAAGGTATATGTATAGGGCCTCCTTTACTTTTTGCTGTCTCTCTACAGAAAGAAGATATTTGGCCTGTGAGGGATTGGCTGCTATCTTAGACTTCATCTCATTTTCGGATCCCTCAAGAGCCTTAATTTGCTGATTGATATTAATCAATTGATTGTCAATACTTGATATGATTGCCCCTCTCATAGCTATGATTGCCTTGTTGAGATCTATTACAAGAGGGTTGCTCGGACTGGAGTTGGACATGAGATTGTTGTATTCGAGCACTTTTGTATTGTAGTCAGTAATCTGATTTTCTATAGATTGGTTGTTTACACCTGATATTTGAGGAAGTAGTTTATTGTTGTTTATATCGCTTACCAAATAGTTTTTGATATACTTTGAAATGTACTGTTGTGTTTTGAGTTGAACTAATTGGTTGTTGACATCATTGGCTGTTGTCATGTACATCTTCGATGCCTCTTGTACATCAGGTAGTAGATGTTCGCTCTTGAAACTTGAAATATCTTTGTCAACATCTCCAAGTTCCTTCTCTATTAAGCTGAGTCGTTCGTTGATGAAATTTGAAGTGGCTATTGCCAGTTGATTCTTGTCTTTAATCCAATTTTCATTATATACAGAAACTAAAGTATTCAAGATGTCATCAGCTCTCTGTACAGAGTTGTCTTTGATGGATAACGAAAGGACTGTGGCATCTTTGTTTAGAAGGGAAACAGATAATGCCTTATTATACAAACTTGTAACAGCAATTGTCGGGCTTTTTTTAACAATGATAGTTTCGTTGTCAAGTTTCTTGTTATAGAAGATGCTTTTACACACAGATAATTTGCCTATTGGTGTATTGGTCTCTTGGTCCAGATTACAAATAATATCATCAGTGTTACGTATAGATCTTTTGTTATCATCATATACAAAATTTGTCAGTGTGCATCTATTGCCATCGAGAATGATATCGAAAGATGCCGAAGCATCATCGGGCATATTATTGTATTTGACATAGATAGGGAGATTTGTACCATACAATGTTTTGTCGTACATCAAATTATTTTCATAGTAAGCTGTCTCCAAATGTAGCCTTTTGACGACTTCTAACATCAGACTTGGTGATTGTATTGACAGCAATTCGTTGTTGACATTGCTGTTCGATTTGAAAATCCCCATATCTGAAAAAGCTGATGATAAATCTCCGGCACCGCTATTACCTTTCTGATCGTTTTTAATTAGAAGAGAAGCCGATCTGGTGTAAGTAGGTGGAGTCGTCAAAATGTATAAAGTGGCTACAACTAAGGCTGTAACGATTGAAACTGCAATCCAATACCACTTTGAAATACAAATGCTAAGTAAGTCCTGTATACTAAGCAGGTCTTCACTTTTCTGTTCGTCCATCATAAATAAATATTAAATTATCTTCTAACAAAGAATAAAGCTATTGTTGTTGCAAGTGATGCCACAGACATCCAAAAAGATGTTGATAAGACATTGTTGCCATTGACTGTAGATTGTCGCGCTCTTACGGTATTTGGTTCGATATAGATTACATCTCCCTGTTGAAGATAGTATGCAGGTGAGCTAAATAAATCGTTAGCCGAACGTAAATCGACCATATATGTTGTTTGCTTATTGTCTTTCTCCCGAATTATGGTCACCTTGTTTCTATTCCCATAGATTGTAAGGTCCCCGGCCATACTAATCGCATCAAGGAGAGTCAAGTTGTCTCTGTCCACGGCATATCGCCCGGGCTGATTTACTTCTCCCAAGACTGCTACATACAGGTTTGCAAATTCGACAGTTACTGTTGGGTCTTTTATGAAGTTGTTGGAGATAATCAGTTGTTTAATTTTTTGTGCTATCTCAGTACGACTCATTCCTGCCACATGGATTAAACCAATGATTGGAAAGTCAATATTTCCCTGCTGGTCAATTGTATAACACGACATTTGTTGAGATGAAGAACCTCTTACTCCCACCAATTGACTGGTTACAGGCAAGTTGAATAAGTTTGATAGCTGCGGATCTTTGCTATTTACCACTATCGACAATTTATCTCCCGATTGAACCTTGATGGAATTAGGAGATATAGTTCGCTCAGTCATCCCTGACTTAAGATCTTGAAAATAAATTATGTCTTTTTTAGAAGCACATGAAGTTGCTAGTGAAATAACTGCAATAAATAATATCAGCTTTACTGTGGTTGTTATTTTGTTTTTAACCATCCTCTTTAACAATCTTGTTTATAAACCTCGTTAGCATTAAATTTGGAATCATCCATAAAATGACGTCCAAAAGTACTAAAAAGTTGATATCTATCAAACTCGATAGAGAAATATTTATACACATGCATAAGATTGTAAAAAGAATAATGCATATAAGGGCTTGATGTTGATTAAGACCAACCTTTAAGAGTTTGTGATGAATATGATTCTTGTCTGGTGTAAAAGGTGATTTGTGTTTAGATATTCTATATCCGAACACTCTTACCAAATCAAAACATGGTACAATAAGCGGAGTGAATGCAAGAATGATCGTGTTTTCATTGGTTGCTATGTTATTGGAAATTGGTAGATTAAGTATCTTCAAGCTCATAAAAGCCATTAATATACCAAGGCTTAGCGATCCGCTATCCCCCATAAAAAGCTTGTTCTTCTTATCTTTTCCGCCCGTGATGTTAAAATAAATATAGGGTATGACACTACCGCATATACACAAACATATGGAGGCATATACTATATTCCCACTTTTCAAAAATATGTAGGTGTATGATATCAATGCAATAATACATATCGATGCAGCCAATCCGTCTATGCCATCAATAAGGTTGATGGAGTTTATTATAAGGACAATTATTATAAGACTCAATGGAATGCTAAATAGAGGTGATAGCTCATATATTCCTACGATTCCTTGCAATGAATTGATCCTGAGACCCATGTAAACTAAAATGCCGGCAGATATAAATTGAGCAACAAACTTATGACTATACTTCGCCCCAACAAGATCATCCTTAAATCCAATAAAGAACATAATGGCTGTAGCTGAGTAGAGTGCAAATAACTCAAGTATATTGCTTTGTATTTGGTATACAAATTCGTCACTGAAGATATCGGAAGCAGAAGTCATTAGGAAACTAAGTACCGCAGATATAATGAACACTACACCTCCCAATCGTGGAATTGGAGTGGAATGCACCTTTCTATCGTTGCATGGGTCCAATAACCCGGCCCTCTTAGCCAATTTGACTATCCCCGGAGTAAATATGGAGACGAATATCATAGCCAAGAAGAATGGCCAAAACAAGCATGGCCATAGCACGCTTAATGAGCTTGTATTAAGGTAATTAGTTTCAAACATTTATAAAAAATAATCAACGCTTTTATTACTAAACGAGTGTTGAGTCATTATATTGTGTTTCTATTGTTATTTTAATTCTAATTATTATGGGTAGGATTGTAATAGCTTATTGCTTATCGTTAATCATACTTCTAATGATTAGCGCATATTGATGGAAAACTGTTATCCTACCTTTTATCAGTATTCCAATTATCTTGTATTTCCAAATTGTTATCTCTCGTCAAAGAATTCTCAATGTCTTAAAACTGATTTTTATTAGTAGCGAAGTGCTGATAAATAGAAATCGTTTTTAATCTATTGGTGCCTAAGATGTATAAGTTTTGAATTGATATTAGGTTTTAATCTGTTTCAATTCGTTACAAATTTATATCAATATTTTTTATTTCATGGACGTGACTCTATTATGGAATTAGAAGCGAACTGTCACCATAGGAGAGAAATCGATAATCAGCTTTGAGTGCATGATCATAGACCTTTCTCCAATTATCTCCGATAAAGGCTGCAACGAGGAGTATAAGAGTCGATTGAGGTTGATGGAAGTTTGTCACCATCGCCTCCACTACTCGGTATGTATATCCCGGGGCAATCAATATTTCGGTAGGAAAGAGAATCTCTTCCAGATTATTTCGGTCCATATATGAAAGCAGAGCTTCAAAAGCCTCCATCCTTGAAGGAAAATACTCTTTCTCTATATAGGCTTCCCATTGTTCAACCTTAAGGTCATCCGGATTTATGTCCGGATTGTCCATGACATGTAATGCTAAGAAGTATAAGCTTTCGAGTGATCTTACAGATGTTGTTCCCACAGCCGTAACACTTCTTTTGTTATGAGCCAAATTCGTGACATCATCTTTTGTGGCTATCACCAGCTCTCGATGCATTTTGTGATCACCTATATGGTCTGCTTTTACCGGCTTAAAAGTACCGGCCCCAACATGAAGAGTCAAGTCAAAGACCGGAATATCTTGTTTTTTTATAGAATCAAAAACCCTTTCAGTAAAATGAAGACCGGCAGTAGGAGCTGCTACAGATCCTTGTTCCTGTGCATATACAGTTTGGTAGGTCTGAAGGTCTCTCTCTTCTGTCTCTCTGTTTAAGTAAGGAGGTATGGGAAGAATCCCACACAATTCGAGAATCTCTCCAAATGTAATCTCTTGGTGGTCCCAACTGAATTTTACAATTGTACCTAATGCTCCTGCATCTGATTCTCTTTTGGCTGTGAGAGTCACTTCAGAACCATTTTGTAAGGGTAATTTCCTCTCAAGGGTCTGTTGTTTCCACTTTTTTGAATTGCCAATCATACAGTACCAACTGCATTCTGAAGTAGAACTTAGGTTGGTGTCATATCCGGATGGGTTTTGAGGTTCTAAGCAAAATACTTCTATTCGTGCTCCACCCTCCTTGTAAAATATCAAGCGTGCTCGTATTACTTTGCTGTTGTTTCTAAAAAGCATACAATTTCTTGGTAAAAGATCGGGCAGATCATAAAAATGATGATCTTCAATCTTTCCTTGCTTATAAACGAGTAGCTGTGAATGGTCTCGCTCTTCGAGTGGATATTTTGCTATCCTTTGGTCCGGCAGATCATAACTATATGATTCGATATTTATATCTTTCGTATTCATATTACATCCTTTGAGTGATTGCATTTTACTGAGATGCTAACTCTGTTTGAACCTATTTTGAATTTGTTTTTGAGCTTGTATTACATCAGTTGAATAACACTTGAAACAAGGTGGAAACTATATTCCATATCTATTTCGTTTTACTATCCAACTATATTCAAGACAGGCTTCAATTCTGCAAATATAAGCACTGTTTATTTAAACTGTGAAGCAATTTGCTTTAATTTCTGACATCTTTGATTGTAATTATTCACCTTGCTTATAGCTTAGATTGAGGCAAGCAATCGCTATCTCTATATTTATCCACCTTAAAAACAGTCAAATGAGATCTCTATGAGGAGACAAATAAGAGAGTCATAAGATTCATTTTTCATTAAATAAACTTCCTGCTATTGTTTTATTTCAATTAACTCTTCATCGGTTTGACACTCTAATTACTTATACTAACCTTATCCTCTTGCAATGTGGAAAAACCTTTTTCAATCAATTTTGATAATGCAAATTCTGTTGCTTGATCAATATTGTTCCCTTTTCTTGCAAATCCCAATTGTTGTGCTGTCACTCTTTTAAGGTCTTCTTTATCCATTGCTATCTGTTGTCTTAGGACATCTTTCATTGCATTAGCAATTTCAGTGTAAGGGATTTCTTGTATATCTCTTTCCGAATCAATACGATACTCTTCATATTCTTCTGAACTTATTTTGTCTTTCCAACAGACAAATCCATTCTTGCCATTGGAAGTTTTATGAATTTCTAACTCAACTAATAGGTTATCTACAAGTTCTTGAAGTCTATTTGAGACCCTTGACATACCCCAATTCTTAACAACTCTTTTGTAGAGTAATCCATTTGTTATGGGTTGCTCAAGTGTTATAATATTGAGAAGATCTTTTTTTAGTTCTTCATGATAATAGTCATACAATAGATCTATATCTTCGCAGTAATATCTGTTATCTGAATCGGCAAAGACATATTTTTTGCATAGAGGGCTGACCAACTCTTCTTCTTCATTTGTGGCAATCTCCTCTTTTTTGATTGACGAAGTGTTTAGCTTTGGTATGTTTGATTTTATGATATTATCCTGTTGAGGTAATCTGTTGTTCTTGATGTCGTCTATTCTCTTTGTTATAGAATTTAAGACCTCATCACGTCTCATAAACCAGTCTAATGACCAGATATGCATTAAGTTCCACTGCAGCATTTTTAGAACGCTTGGTTGTACAACTTCTCTATCTCTAACCGTTTTTGTTTCGAAGTAATTGTTGCCATCACACAATATTCCCAAAATGTATTTTGTCGGATCATCCGGATTGATGACTGCTATGTCTATCTTAAACTTAGAAAGACCAATGTTAATATTGACTTTATACCCTTGGCTCTCCAATGCTTTTGCTATCTCTTGAGATATACCGCTGAGGGTAGATTTTTTGACAATGTTAGAAGGTATTGGTACAGATCCTTTTTCGGCAAACTCAAGGAATTTTTTAAGACCTTCTACACCTAAGGCATTTGTCTTCTTAAGATCGATCTGCTCGGATCTGAGCGTTGAGAAGACAACCATTTCGTATCGAGACCTTGACACGGCTACATTCAATCGTCTTTCACCGCCTTCATTGTTTAATGGTCCGAAGTTCATAGATACTTTGCCATATTTGTCAGGTCCATAGCCAATAGAGAATAAGATCACATCACGCTCATCGCCCTGTACATTCTCGAGGTTTTTGACAAAAATTGGCTCTTCACATTCGTAGGCTAATTTCTCAAGGTTAGCATCTTTTGCCAGTTCATCACATAGTATGTCTTCGATTAGATTTTGCTGTACTTTGCTGAAAGATACTACCCCTATAGAGTATTTTGATAAAGTCGGATCCGAAAGCCTTCTCTTGACCTCTTCCACTATGGCTTCAGCTTCTGCTTTGTTCGACCTGGTCTTACCTTTGTCGTACACGCCATCAATTTTGCGAAGCGTTACTTTTGTTACTTGATCATCTACAGATGGGAATGTAATAAGCCTTCCATCATAGTACTGCGTATTGCTAAAAGCTATCAAGCTTTCGTGTTTGCTCCTGTAGTGCCAGCTCAGATATTTAGAAGGCATAGAAAGGGCAATACAGTCATCCAAAATGCTCTCCAAATCGTCCATGTGAGCTTCTTCTTCATCAACTTGAGAGGCTGAGAAAAAGCTTGTAGGTGGCATCTGCTTGGGGTCTCCAACTACTACAAGCGATTTTCCTCTTGCTATGGCTCCGACTGATTGACTCGTTGGTATTTGAGAGGCTTCGTCAAATATTACTAAATCAAATTTTTCATTGTCCAAGTCTATATACTGTGCCACTGATATAGGACTCATCAGCATGCATGGACACAGTTTGGGTAGGAGATTGGGTACTTTGTCGATAATTTTTCGTATGGACATTCCTCTTCCTCGGTTTCTGATATTTCGTTTTAGAATGCCCACTTCCGACGAATCATGTGCTGCCATGGTAATTGAAGGAACATTGGCTGCAAGTTTGCAAAACAACTCTTGCTTACTGATTTCTTGAAAGTCTTTGGCCAGTTGCCTGTATTTTTGAATGGTCTCTTCAAACAAAAGTCCATTGAAGAATCTTAACCCCTCCGTGGTATTGATTATTTTAAGAGCCAACTTATGATACAATCCTTTGGAGAAGGCCATCGAAGCTTTTTCTCCACTAATGTCATGTTCCAAGATGTATTCGACGACATCGGACAAGCCATTTTCTTCGAGGAGATGTTTTTGCTTGCACCAAGCATACCAGTTTACAAAATTATCCTGGTTCTTGAGAATACTTTCTAAACACTTGGGAAGTGAATTAGACCAATCTGTATCTTCAATATTGAATGTGGCTATTGTAGTCATTTGCTTGAGTGAGTCCAATATCTTTTTCCCTTTGTTTGCCAGCTGCACGAATGTGTCTAAGTGTTGCTTTGTAAACGAGTTCCAATTCCCTTTGATAGCTTGTCCTATTGTTTTTGCGGCTTCTTGGTTGGTCAAGTTATATAACTCGCCCATTTGCACTGTTAAATCTAATATTAAAGGAAGTTTGTCGATTACTTCTTTCATTGTAGACCATTCTTCTTTTTCATAGTACGCAAGAGAACCGAATAGGTCGGATACGGTATCGTATTGAGATTTGTATATCTCCCTGTATTTGAGACAATCTCGTGACTTTGTTACTAAATCATGAAGGTCGTTTTCGTCAAAGCCTTCTTTGTATTTAGACATTTTTTTGAAGAATGCTTTCTTGGCAAATAACTTTGGTAAGAACCATTTTGAATTTATTTCATTCCATTCTGTTTCCAGTTGATCAATATCTAAGTCAATAATCTTTTCGCTATATGTTGATACCAATTCCTTGGTCTTGATCTCATTTTGATTTCCGGCCTCAATGGCATTGGTTATGTCTTGAAGCATTTTACCGTCGAGGGGAAGGCAACATAGTTTTTCAGAAAAATATGGAAGATCGCTAAGGAGGTTTAATAGTTGATTAAGCCAATTGATCCCCTTTTCGTTTTCAATAACCTCAAATCCCCAGTAGTTTGAGAAGGTATTCTTATCTTTTGTCCATGTGCTAAGAAGATTGAGGCATTCTTTGATGTATGAAAAGAGCAATTGCTCCGCCTTGGTCGATCCATCCTTTATGTCCATAAATTTGATGGGGCTTTTGGATGGATTTCCTGATATCCTGAAGATTGTATCCAGGCGTTTGATGGATTCTTCGTATTCGGCAATCTTTATTTGTGATATTTCTGCTATTTGATCTAAGTCTATTTCAATCTCATCTTCCGGATATGACAGATAAGCCGTTATACAGTCATAAAGCGATAGACCAAACTCGTGTTTGGTGTGAAGGGCCTCCACATAGTCGATCAAGGCTTTTCTCTTTTCGAACAATTCATCTGAAATCAATTTATATTCTTCAGGTGATTTAGGATGACTAATATTGATGGCTTCATCCATTTGTTTGAGAAAATGAGATTTGTTGGCTTTGTTTGAATGTAGTTCCAGACAAAAAGGGGCAAGGCCAATTTTTTCTAATCGGGACTGAACGACAGATAAAGCAGCCATTTTCTCAGCAACAAACAAGACTCTTTTCCCTTGATAAAGGGCATTGGCAATCATATTGGTAATAGTTTGCGATTTGCCCGTTCCGGGAGGTCCATAGAGAATGAAGCTTTTTCCTAATCCGGAGTCAATTACCGCCTCCAATTGTGAAGAGTCCACATCGACCGGGAGGATATAATCTTCCGGCCTATGTTCTTTGTCAATTTTCCTTGCATCTGTTTCATCGAGGTTGGAAGGTAATTTTAACTTTCCCTCTACCAAACTTGCGATAATGTCATTTTGTAAAATCTTGTCGGCATTGGTGTGAATATCATTCCACATGACGAATTTGTTGAAAGAAAAAATGCCAATCATCGATTCGTCCAAGACATCCCATCCTTTTTTGGTGAGAATCTTGTTGCGAACGACAGATAGGATCATTTTGACATCTACGCCATATTCGTCTCTTGGTAGTTCTTCCAATGAGCTGAGATTGACTTCGTGTTGTTGTTTTAATAGTTCGACAAGAGTTGTATTAAGTACAATTTCTTCATCTCTTGTACGCACAATGTAACCGGATGCTCCTGATGCTCTGACAATCTCTATTGGTAAAAGAAGAATTGGAGCTAATCGTGGTTGTTGGCTCTTTTCGGACTCAAACCATTTGAGCACACCAAGTACCAGAAATAGGTTGTTGGCCCCATTTTCTTCCATCGAAGTCCTTGATGTTCTATAAATGTACTTTAGTGCATTTTTTAGATCATTGTCTCCCTTGAAAGAGTATAAAATCTTTTTGTCAAAACCTTGTATGACATGTTCTTCAAGTTGCTCGTAATCTCGTGATGAATAGGCTCCATTGGTATCTTTTTGTGCAGCTTCCAATATAGGAAAGGGATAAATCTTGAAAGATTTTCCATCCTGCATATAATCTTCCATTTTATTTATGGAGAATGAGACAAGTGGGATAATCTTTTTTCCAAACTTCATGTTAAGAAGATTGTTTCTCAATGTAAAATCAAGAAGTTTGCGTTCCCAAATAGTCATGCGTGTAACCTCTGTATCCGATTTGTCGTAGTTGGATAAATCATACCTGTCATATTGTTTGACTTTTTTAGTGGCATTTTCATGTGATAGACCTTCATTCTGAAGAAGCCACCCATCGTTATAGATTCTTAAGGGGAGAGGTCTAATGCCGTTTATCCGTGCACTAAAAATATCAATGAAATAGTTGAATTGATCTTCGTTGTGCAAATTTTTTAATCCCATGCTGACTGCTTCATCGAAGCTTTTAGCCGAGGAGCTGGTAATGAGTGTGGTCTCTAATACTACAATTTCATTGATACCATCGGATGCCCCTTTTAACAAGAAACTTCCGTCATCGCTGACCGGTTTGTAAAAACTATCGTTAACGAGCCATGCACCCACAAAACAATGCCCTTGGGTAAGAATAAGAATAGGATTGATCCCAATATGTTCAAGGCAGGAGGCAAATAAGACAGAAAGGTCGATACAAGTACCAAGTTTTTCTGATAGGACTTTGTCCACGGTACGTATCCTTTGTCCAAACTTTTCAAAACTTGCCGGTGGTGTGGCATAGATGAGAGATTTACTTCTAAGTGCCTCATATATGGCTGCTATCTGTAGCCGAACTCTATTTGGGTCTTGTGACTGGTATTCATCCAAAGATCCCGATTCGGTCCATTTTTCTAAAAACTTGGATGCAGAATTGCTTATTTCAGTAAGTAGAGGGTGGTTGGGAGTAACAAAGGAGGCCAGAAGTTCAGGACGAATGCTTAGCCCTGACCACTGATCGTAAGCCATAAGATTTATCTCGAAATTCTTTTTAAATATTATTTGTGAATCCCTTAAAATCTTTAATTCAAAATATTCGTCTATACCTTCTGTGAGTTCTATGAGTGAGGATGGATTGGCTTTTATTGAAAGTCCCTCCACCTGTACCTCTTCCCCTTGAGGAACCATATCTATATGGGTATTAGATGTGATAAACATTTTACCACTTATCTCAAAATCAATATCTTGCCATGTAGAATCACTTTCGTTGATTATTTTGCATTCGATAAGTGCTTCTAAATGGTTGTGCTGCATGGAGTAATTGATGCAGGGTAAAAAATCAAAATATATCTTCCCTTTTTGAGAACCATTTATTTCATAACAATTTGCTTCCATAGTCATTTACTTTGTTGTTAAGATGTGAATATCAAATTCACTGTTAATCTAATCCTATATATTTAACGATATGGGAAAATATTCAGTCGTAAATATCAAGTTTGTTGGGCATAATTGATAGACCGATCAAAGGCTGTTGCTTGTTACAATCAAATCTCAATTAATGGACGAGTACGAAGATAATGATTTCTTTATTTATTTCTTCTATTATTGCTGTCATTTGAAATAATGCCTATTTACTTACAGTTTTTATAACTTAAATCTAGGCCTTATTAGATAAAAAGTATTAATTTATTAAGCGTGATTTTATGCTATTTACCAGGCCGTTTTTCACCTAAATAAGGCTGTTTTTCTAACAAAAAAGCATTAGATACAGATTTATTGGTGTTGCTATGTGTTAATTTATATATAACGCTTTTTTATTTTGTCTTTAGGCTGCTTAAAAACAGCTTTCAGGCCGCCTTTTTTGGAAGGTCGCGCGACTTACAATCCATTCTCGCGCGACATTGAAAGTAAACTCGCGCGAGGTTGCGCTTGAAGTAGCGCGACTTCGCATGGCAAGGTCGCGCGAGAACGGATCCAAAGTCGCGCGAGAATAGATTGCTTCTTGCGCGAGCTTATTTGTTAAAATAGCACATAAAAAAGCCCGTTTCGTACTAATAAAACGGGAAAAGTCGATAGGAAGGTCAGGTAACCCTAACCCTCAAATTTGTGATTTTGGAGCTGAATCAGTGTTGTTTGAGCAGCTTTTTGAATATGATTGGAGGTAACGATATTTAACAAACAAAACCATCCAATGACGAACTTCTCAGCCCATCGAAAAAGATGATTCTTGAGATTGAATTTGAAGCTTAACTCACCTTCGATTTGTTCCTCAGTGATAAGCCATATCGCACCGGCTTGGAAGGATAATCTGCCAAGCAAAATGATTGTCGGAAGAAGGATAAATAATATGCTTATCATCATTGTTATTATTGTTGTTCAGTGACTAAGATACTAAAAAGGAATCACTATGGCAATGCCAACCTCTCTATGTAAATACTAAAACAGAGGAGCATATCATAAGGAGAAGGAATGTTTGCATACCATTTTGTGATATATTTGTTTCATGAAAACAGGTATTGATCAAGATAAAAAAACGATTGCTTTGATGGTAAAGATTTATTGTCGACATCATCTTAAGGCTAAGAATATTCCTGATGATTATCTTGAACTCATAGACTATGCTACTAAAAGACTTGATAAGTGCAAGTTCGGAGCAGGTAAGCCGGCGTGTAAAGATTGCCCGGTTCATTGTTACAAACCTGAAATGCGCCGTCGTATTAGCGAGGTAATGCGTTGGTCAGGTCCAAGGATGATTTTATTTGCACCTTTTGCTGCATTCAAGCATTTGTATCAAAGCCTTTTTGTGCGGGTTCATAGGAAATAAAAAGAGGTCTGAGTTTTGATATCTGCAATAGTTCGTTAAAAAATATCCAAGCCTAAGCGGCTCTGGCAGTAAATAAAATGAGTTCTTTGAAAAGTTTGTCAATAACTTGCGGGTCTGGGCTAATCCCAAACACGCAAATAAATCGTTCAA
>NZ_JBHSGO010000181.1:0-15730 GCF_042654485.1 Falsiporphyromonas endometrii
ATCCTTCCTCCAACATATGCATGTAACGGAGACGATCATAATAACTATGCTTTCGTCTTTTCTTTTTGTTTGATTCCATAAATAAACCCCAAAAGTTTTGAGTCTAACTTTTGGGGTTCATATCATTGTTTGACACACCCCATTATTATTTATTGACGAGGTAATTTATCTTCTATTATTGTTATCTCTTCTTTCTCTTGGAGCATTATCTCTGTCGCCTCTTTCTCTTCTTGGTCTTTCTCTTCTGACCGGCTCTACATATCCTTCGGGCTTAGGTAGCAAAACTTTGTGAGAAAGCTTAAATTTTCCGGTCTTAGGATCTATATCAAGAAGTTTGACATTGATCTGATCTCCTTCGTTGAGACCTGTCTCCTCGATGGTCTCAAAACGTTTCCAATCAATTTCTGATATGTGAAGAAGACCTTCTTTGCCCGGCAAGAATTCAACGAAGCAACCATAAGGCATTACAGACATAATCTTACCGCTGTACACTTCGCCAACTTCCGGTATTGCTACAATACCTTTGATCATAGCGAGTGCAACATCAATAGCCTCTTTGTTGTTTGCTGAGATTTCGATAAGACCTTCTGTGGTATTGCCGGCTTCTACTTCTTGGATATTAACTTTAGCTCCGCTCTTTTCTTGAATACCCTGGATAATCTTGCCACCCGGGCCAATCACAGCACCAATAAATTCTTTGGCGATGCGCATAGTCTCAATTCTTGGAGCTTGAGGTTTAAGATCCGGTCTAACTTCAGGCATAGCTTCCAAGATTTTTCCCAAGATATGCATACGGCCTTCCTTGGCTTGTGCAAGGGCGTTCTCAAGGATTTCATAGCTCAATCCATCAACCTTGATATCCATCTGAGTTGCAGTGATACCATCTTTTGTACCTGTTACCTTAAAGTCCATGTCACCCAAGTGATCTTCGTCACCCAGAATGTCTGATAAGATGGCATAATTTTGACCCTTGTTTTCGGATATAAGTCCCATTGCAATACCGGAAACAGGCTTTTTGATTTGTACACCTGCGTCCATTAGAGCCAATGTACCGGCACATACGGTCGCCATGGAGCTTGATCCATTTGATTCGAGAATATCACTCATTACCCTTACAACGTATGGATAGTTTTCCGGGATCATTCTTTTGAGAGCTCTGTGTGCTAAGTTGCCATGACCGATTTCACGGCGTCCTACACCTCTTTGTGGACGAGCTTCACCTGTTGAGAATGGAGGGAAATTGTAGTGAAGGAGGAATCTTTCGTAATCTCTGTATAGTACATCATCTACCAACTTTTCGTCCTCTTTGGTTCCTAAAGTAACTGTAGAGAGAGATTGTGTTTCTCCTCGAGTGAAGATAGCCGAACCGTGAGGTGCGGGAAGACAATTTGTCTCAATCCAGATAGGTCTAATCTCTGTAGTCTTACGACCGTCAAGACGTTTACCTTCATCTAAGATAGCACGACGCATGGCCTCTTTCTCAACATCGTGATAATAGCGACCAATCATCTCCTCTTTTTCTGCCTCTTCTTCAGCTGTCAGTTCTTTGCCTTCGAGGTAGTTGGTTTTGAACTCTTCCAAAATGTTTTCAAAGGCTTCTGTTCTTTCAATCTTGCCTGTTCCGGAAGTTGCGATTTCATAAGCTTTTGAATAGCACTGATCATGAACGAGTTGTTTGAGTTCGTCGTCGTTTACTTCGTGGCAGTATTCTCTCTTGACTGTTTTACCAACAGCCTCTTCCAACTCTTTTTGAGCTTGACACTGCTGTTTGATAGTCTCGTGCGCAAATTTGATGGCTTCAAGCATTTCGCTTTCTTGCACTTCATCCATCTCACCCTCAACCATCATGATGTTTTCGTATGTAGCACCAACCATCATGTCAATATCGGCACGTTCGAGGTCTTTGCGACCCGGGTTGATAACAAATTCGCCATCAATCCTTGCTACACGAACTTCAGAGATAGGACCTTCGAATGGTATATCACTTACTGCCAATGCGCTGGATGCAGCCAATCCCGCCAATGCGTCGGGCAAATCGTCTGCGCCTGCAGAGAACAAGATTACATTAACAAAAACTTCTGCGTGGTAGTTGGAAGGGAAAAGTGGTCTCAAAGCGCGGTCTACCAACCGACATGTCAAAATTTCGTAATCGCTTGCTTTTCCTTCTCTCTTTGTAAATCCCCCGGGGAATCTTCCTAATGCCGAATACTTCTCTTTATATTCAACTTGCAATGGCATAAAGTCACAGCCCGGATTTGCATCTTTGGCTGCACATACAGTAGCTAGAAGCACGGTGTCTCCCATACGTACCGTAACGGCTCCATCAGCTTGCTTTGCTAATTTGCCTGTTTCGATTGTGATAGTACGTCCGTCAGGTAGTGCTATCGTCTTACTTACAACGTTCATGAGTTTATATATTATTCTATTATATCACACTAATGTTCAACACAAAGGTACAAACTTAGGATTGATTTTATTATTATTTGGAGTTTATAACTCTTTAATTATACAAAGATCCTCAAAGTAATATTCTTGTAAAGCGTTGGTTTATAATCTTTTGACAAATATCGCTTTGTTCTTTGTATGTATGAAATAATAATAGAAACGGCTCCCCATTCTTATTATCACAGGGAGTTCTTAACAATCAACATATTTGTGACAGGATGTTCGATATTATGTTGAACATTCATCATCTACTAATAATCATCGTCTGCTGAAATATCTCTGTATAAAGCATCTCTGCTTTCGAAATCACCATATCTCCTAAACAGAAATGAAATCGAAAGAATCAATCTATTATGATGAAACGCCTCTGTTTATTTCATCTTAACGCTTATATCTTCATTGTCCAATGAGCTTTCTCGCTCGAAAACTTTTACTCTTGTCTTCAATGAAGTGCGCTCGGCTGTTTTCATTATCTTTTTCTTCTGCCTTGCGTGCCTTCAAAGTTATAATTTTTTTCACAATTATCCTTAAACACAATTCTGTCGTAAGAAAGACTCTTAGGTTGGGCCCTAAATAAGTATCAATTGATTCAAAGGTTCCTCTTGTCCACATTAAGTTACTAATGAAAAGGAAAAGAGGCTGAATCAAGTTTGATCCAGCCTCTCCAAGTTTGGTCTTTCTAAAAGTTTTCTTACTTCAATGCCGCCAAAGCTGCTTCGTAGTTTGGTTCTTGAGTAATTTCCGGTACCAGTTCGGTATAAAGAATCTTGCGATTTTCGTCCAAAATGATGACAGCTCTTGCCAGAAGACCGGTCATAGGACCTTCTACGATGCCAAGTCCATAATATTGTTCCATGCAGTTGGTGTTGAATTCAGACAGCATGATTACATTTTCGATACCTTCTGCTCCGCAAAATCTTGCTTGTGCGAAAGGCAGGTCTTTTGAGATGCACAATACGACTGTGTTGTCAAGAGCTGCAGCCTCTTTGTTAAATCTTCTAACACTGGCAGCACATACACCGGTATCTACACTCGGGAAGATATTCATAACGACCCTTTTCCCTTGAAGTTGGCTAAGAGCCATGGGTGAAAGGTCTGTTTTTACTCCGCAAATATCTGTTGCTGTAGTACCAACTTGAGGCATCTCGCCTGATAGTCTAATATTATTTCCTTGTAAAGTTACTTTTGCCATAATGATAAAATTGTTTTTAGTGTTCTCTTATATGTATAACAATGGATTGCGTTGAATTGTTTAATGCTTTCCGTAGTTTTTATATGGAGAAAGTAGTTTGGCCTATTTGATTGCCATCAGCGAAGATGTAAACTCTATATTGTCCTGTTGGCAAAGCTTCGTTGATGCTTCTATAGATTGTAATTGGCATATCTTCTCCGGTGTATTCGATTGCTTTTTGAGCTGATGCTTCGACCTTGCTACCTTCGAGATCAAACATACCACCGCCGCCGAGGGCTTCTCCTGTCGGAAGCATAATTCGTATGTATATTACTTTATTTCCAACAGATGCAGTGACATTCTTCGCTATAGTAAAACTTACGGCCAGGTTGGTGATCTTAGAGACTTTCTTAGTGGCTTTCCCTTTCTTATTTAGCTTCGATACACTAATACCTACAGCATTAAGTTTGGCTGCAAGTGAAACCTTGTTGGTGAGTTGTGTAGTTTCTGACTTGAGACGACCGGCCTCTGCTTCTACTCGTCTGTAATCAGCCTTCACTTTGTCGTTTTCTGTTCTGAGCCTTTGATTGGTTGCATATAACGAGTCTATCTGTGTAACGTAAGATTTCAAAATAGTCCGAAGTGTTTTTACTTCTGCCTGCAGCTTAGAAATAGTTTTCAGGTCATTGCTCCTTACGGAATTAAGCTCTTGAGTAAGTTTTTCCACTTTTGACTTCTCGCTCAAAAGCTGTTGCATTATTGAGTCATTGGACAATTTCAACTGCCCTTCGGTCATCGTGCCATTAAGTTTGTTGTACTGTACATTGTACTCATCGTTGAGTTCGTACAGTTCATCGAGCATCTGCTCTTTCTCCATTTTGGCATAGTTTTCTCTCTCCTGATTGATGGCTTTATTCTTTTGCCAAAAGATAATACCAAGAGCTACGGCAATGACTGCTACTGCTACCGAAATGATAATAATAATTTTATTCTTGTTCATCTTAGTTTCTTAAATTGAATTTTTACGCAAATTCCTTCGCAAAAGCGAAGACATATTGTTTCACAAAGATAATGTTGCTGCTAAAAAGAAACAAAAGAACTACAACGAGGCCAATGATTTGATTTTGTAGAGGTATTTGACTTCTTCGCTGACATATTTTTCCATGTGGATGTTCTTTGCTCTGACAGAATAGTTGGTTCGTTGTAAAAGTGACGGCATTTTTGTACCTTAGTTGGAGAATAGAATATAAAACCATGGAGATAATCTTATTCATTATGACACTTCTGATTGTTGCACGGCTTGGAGGATCACTCTTCCGAGGCGGTAGGATATATCTCTTTGGACTGAGCCAAATTGACTCAGAGACAAGTATCAAAAATAGACTCTCCAACAGACCCTTTTCGCTGGCTGTGAAGCTCGCAACAAAAGGCCTCCGTTTGTTAAATATTGTTGCCCTACATAATACTCTAAAAGGGGTTCAAACAGCCCTTATTTATACCGACATTCATACATTTTGGGGTTAGGGGAATCTGACCCTATACTCAATTTGCCCGTTTTATTAGTACGAAACGGGCTTTTTTATGCGCTATTTTAACAAAATAGCTCGCGCGAGAAGCAATCTGTTCTCGCGCGACTTTCGATCCGTTGTCGCGCGACCTTGACATGCGAAGTCGCGCTACTTCAAGTGCAACCTCGCGCGAGTTTAGGTTCAAAGTAGCGCGAGAACGGATTGCAAGTCGCGCGACCTTCCAAAAAAGGCAGGCTAAAAGCGATTTAAAAGTCATCTATTCATAAATCACGAAAGGCTTTTAATCTAATTTAACATATGCTCAGGCAGGTTTATCCATCTTCTTCTCATTTTTGCCTCAGAAAGGCCCATTTTCAGATCAAAAATAGGCTGTTTTTATGCACAAAAACAGCTCGTACTTATTTACATTATTTATCTAATACAGTTCGTTTTTACCTGTTTATGCTCTTGTTTGGTTTATAAAATAAACTGATTTATATTTGTGATTAATTTAATCCAATAATTGATTTTGATGTATCAAAAACAGGTCTGCAGTCATGTCATTTTAGTGAAGACAATGAGATAAGTTTTTGAGATTAAATAATACAAACGCCTATGTGTTGCAGATATATTGTATTTGTACTTATGATCCAATTATTTCCATTGTGCCTTTTTGCTCAGGATATGATTACGGGTCGGGTTCTTAATGAGGATGGTCAGGGGCTTGAACAGGTGACTATTGCTTTTGATCATGGAGAAGCTGTTCTTTCTGAATCAAATGGAATATTTAGAATATTGTTAGGTCCTAATCAGCCTTTTGTGAATGTTACGTTTAGTTGTATTGGGTATGAGCAAAAAAAGGTCAAGCTGTACAAAGGGGAGAGAGATGTGCAGATATTTCTAAAGGATCAGGTGAATGAGTTGGAGACTCTTATGGTGCGTCCCTCTAAGTATGGTAGGGTTCGTGATTATGCTGCACAAACAGTGACGCTAAATTCGTTTGAGATTGTGACTAATCCTTCTGCTATGGGTGATGTTTTGTCCGGGTTAAAGATTACGCCCGGTGTGCAGCAAAATGAAAATGATGGGAGACTCATTATTCATGGTGGTTCGCCCGAAGAGTCTAATCTCTATCTTGATGGCTTACTTCTTTTCAATCCTTATACTTTGCAACCAAAGAATAGTGAGGTGCGTAGCCGCTTCTCGCCGGATCTTTTTAGGGGTGTTGTGCTCTACTCGGGTGGTTATTCTGCACAATATGGCAATGCGATGAGCGGGGTGCTCCAGCTCAATTCTCTTTCGCCACAAGAGATGAAGCCGAAAATGGATATCAACCTTTCTTCTATTGGTCCTGAAGTGTCGGTCATTACCAAGCATCGTGCCCATTCATCACGCACTTCGGTTGGTTACCAAAATATGGCTCTCTATACGGAGGTGATTGGTGGTAAAAGTTCTCGATTTCATCATTATGATCAGGTCCAAGTAGATCATTTCTCTCAGCTGATATTACCACATAGGGGGCTTCTTAAATCTTATCTTAATGGAAGTTTGTCGAGTGTCAAGTTTGATCAAAAGAGGATCAATGCTATGCTTAATGGAAGTCGATTGAAGGAGCAATATCTTTATGGCTATACCGTGTTTACACAACCTCTAAATCCGAAGTGGTCGCTTTATCTTGGTTGCAGCTTTGGGATCGATCACATACGGGGAAATTCATTGCAAGAGACGATGGACAAAGTCAGTTCTAAGCGATTTGATTGTCAAGGCAAAATTGAATTGAAATATTACAATGAGTCTTTTACCAATCGCATGGGGTTGGAGAATGTGCATACTGATCTTGAGAGTCGTTACACATTAAGTAGATCGTATCAGGCTCTGTGGCAAAATGAGTTGCCTGCCTTTTATGACGAGGTAGGCTGGAGTCATGGTCCCCTTAATCTGAATGTCGGCTTGCGTGCCGAATATTCTTCGCTTTTGAATAGCTACAACTTGGCTCCTCGTCTATATGTAGGTTACCAATTAGATGTCCATAACACACTTTCTTTGACTGGTGGTATTTATCATCAGATGCCGGATGATTATGTCCTTCGATATACCTGCCGTTTGCCTTTTAGAAAAGCTCAAGTAGCAACGGTCTCCTATAATTTTTCCAAAGGATTGAGCAAGCTTCAAGGTGATCTTTTTTATAAACGCTATACCCATTTAAGTACTTACAATCTCGCAGATGGTCAGCCGGTAGCTTTTGGTGATTTAGGATATGGTACTGCCAAAGGTGTTTCGCTCTTTTGGAGAAATCAGTGGGGTGATTTGGATTACTGGCTTACATACTCTTATACTGATACACAGATATTGTCAAACAATGCTTCGTTTTTGCATGCCCCATCGTACAATTCAAAACATGTTTTCAATATGACTGCCAAATATTGGTTCGCTTCACTTCATTCCTTGTGGGGAATGAGCTTTTTTATAGACTCCGGAGCTACCTACTATGACCAGTTTTACAATCCTTCGTCAAGCAAAACTACTGCCGCTCGGACAAGGTTTGATCTCTCGTGGTCTTATCTGCCAAAAGATAATATCATCATTCATCTTGGCTGTCGAAATATCTTAGGCTGTAAAAATATCTATGGCTATGAGTATTCCGAGGCAAGTGTCAGACCGATTGTCCCATCAGATACCCCCTTTATTTTCATAGGCCTGTTTATCACATTAGGTAATACACATAACAATCAATTAAATTCATTATGACAAAAAAGATTCTAATCATTCTGCTTATGCTTATCTCAGTAAGTAGCAGCTTTGCCCAAAAGAAATTGACCATTGTAGTAGATGGCATGAAAAGTGCTAATAGTACCCTCTTGATAGGTCTGTACAACTCTGATAGTACCTTCTTAAAAACTCCTGTGTGGAGCGATGCAGTGAAGGTTGCAGGAGAAAGTCAAGAGATCACCACGGTACTTCCCGAGGGGACTTATGCAATCTCCCTTTTTGAAGATGTCAACGGCAATTACAAACTCGATACCGGAGCCATGGGTATACCTGTCGAGAAGTTTGGCTTCAGCAATAATGTTCGAGGACAGATGGGAGTTCCCACTTTTGAACAATGTAAGTTTATCCTAAAAGATGATCAGGTGGTGCGCATCCATTTGATGGAAATCAAGATCCCCGGTCAGAACTAAGTTTAGCCTTTATTAAACCCCAAAAAGCTCTTTCTATCGCCATATCTGACATAAAATAGCACAACAAAATAGGGAGTGATATTTCTTTACAGAAGTCAGTCTCTATTTTGTGATTTATGACTAGCAATAATTCGAAATAATTTCTTCAATTTATTCGTGTAGAATCCATTTTGTTTATTATTTCAAAGATAAAGATCTAGGGGTACACCCTTTTTCGGGACAGTATCATTTCAGTCATAGCTTAAGCGATTAGTAAAACAATTGCTATTTCACATTATTCTTTACGCATTGTTGGTATTCGAATAAATTCTTACATTCGTTTTGTACATTTGCGCGTGAGTAGAATAACTATTCTATTCGGCAATCAATATTGAAAATTTAATTACTTTTCGCTATGCCTGTTGAATATAACAGAAATGTTGACCTTATTAAGGGCTTCGCAATGTTCTTAGTGGTCGTAGGTCATTCGTTTTTCTTTTCTTTTGGTGAGTACACATCAGCCTTGACCTTTAAGTTTCTAGATTCTTTTCAAATGCCTTTATTTGTTGCCATATCCGGCTTTTTGACCGGCTTAAAGCCTTTGCGCTTCTCCCTTGTTAAAGGCATCCATTACATTTCATCAAAAGCTCAGCGTCTTTTGCTACCGTTGATTTTGCTTCCTATCCTGTATGCGATTGTACTTAATCCAGACATGACCGATGCCTACTATTTCTATGTAAATTGCTTATTGACATCTATCATGCATGGCGGATATTGGTTCACCCTCGTATTGTTCGAAATCTTCGTATTCTATCTCATATTTTCAGCTATACAGTCCCTTGTCAATAGGAAGAACAACATCATTCTCGATCTCATTTCGTTCACAATCGTTTATGGCTTAGAATATCTTTGTACCATGCAGCTCCAAGAGTTGGGTGACATCTATTTTACAACCCTTTCACTTGGCAAGCTCAAGTCCCTTTTCCCGTTCTTCTTTATCGGATTTTTCGTTGCAAGATACTCATTCCTGAAGAAGCTACTCTATAATGACATCTTCTTCGCAGTGATAGCTCTCGTATACGTATTCACTTATGCGGTGGTGCTTAAGGGCGCTTTTGATCCTGGACGGTTTGTTATTGCGATCCTCGCCATGATCACAGTTTGCAACATTATTGTCAGGATGGCTGCTAATAAGGATGGAAAGGTCTTGAGGGCGTTGCAGCTAATCGGCAAGCAGTCTCTTCCGATCTACCTTATCCATTATTTCTTCCTTCCGGCATTGCCGATGATTGGAGCGTTCCTTACTACAATTCCGGATCCGTCAAGGCTTTTCCTTACAGAAACGATTCTTGCGGCTATCAATGCTTCAATCGTAATTACGGTAACGCTCTTTACAATCAAGATTATTCGTACTGACAAATACCTGGCTTTCCTTTGCTTCGGCGACAGACTAAAGAAAAAGGCTTTTGCTCAGCGCGTAGAAGAGGAAGCCTGATTAAGTAGTTTCAGGCTATGCCTCTAAGGAGCGCTTTAGTTATATTTCGCACTTTTGCTTCATTATCTTAAAAGGGTGGCGAAATATCTGTAGCACCTGTCTAATCTCACAGCGTCTGAATATATTCCCAAAACAGACTTTTACAAGTGGATAAATGAGCCCTTTCACCTCCTCCCGAGAAGGCAAATCAGCATAGGGGAATTCCCGCCTAAAATGCTCTTATAGCAAGAGACTGTTGCTTCCTTATTTTCTTGTATACATCCTGTTTTGAAGAATATCGTTTAGGATATTCTTGAAGTTTAGCCTTTACTAAACCACAAAAGCTCTTTTTATCGATATATTGAGATAAAATAGCCCCCGAAAGTGCAAAAACTTTCGGGGGCTATGTCCGCTAAGTTGTTATGAAAATCGATTTAGAAACTTATCTTGGCTCCAAAATATGCTGTTCTTGGCATATTTGGTCCATATATAAATCCTGAATCTCTATTGACTCCTCTATCAAAGTCTTTTTGATATGAGTTGAATATGTTGTACATACCCGTAAATAGCTGTAGATCTACAGTCTCGCATACCTTGAAGTCATAAGAAATCTTAGTTCCGATGTCAAAGAATGTAGGGCTTTTGAGTAGTTCGTCAACTCGAATATCAGTCTCTCCGGTTTGATCTTCTGGTACATCAAACGGTTTATGTCCCATATCACTGACTGCAGCTCCTGCACCATAAGAGATTGCATGAGGTACGTACATATGTCCGGTATAGGTTCCCGTGAATGATACCTTAAGTGGTTTGTAAGGATTTAGGCTAAGGGTAAAGTAGCCGTATGCACTTGGTGTACGGGTCATTTTGTTGCTAACTTGTGAAATGTTATATACCGATTTGGTTACATCTTTGCCCGTCTCTTCGTCGAACACCTCTTGTGGGGTCATAACAGGTTGTCCATCTTTGAATGAGGCATGAAGACCCCATTCTTCTGCATTGTCATAGACGCTCTTTGCAATGGTAAATCCTGCTTGAAGTTGAGCCCATCCGTATACGATGCGTCCTTCCAAGTTGATACCGTAAACTTTGGCTCCACTACCATTGATGCGGGTATATCGTTTAATGCCATCACCCAAAGAGACCTGCTCTTCATTGGTGAAGACGTCTTTTAGTCTGTTGTAAAAACCTTCAGCCAATAAATTGACTTGCGATCCTTCCCAAAGCTGAAAGTATGTATCTAATGACAAGTTAAATGCATGGCTGATCTCCGGTTTTAGATTCGGATCATTGTATACTTTTTGAGCCTCTCCTCCAACGACACCCACGTGAAGGTCTTCATCAAATACCTGTGGTGCACGGAACCCCTTGGCATAGCTGGCGCGGATATTGATGGCCCTCATTGGAGCGTAACGAACAGTTATTCTTGGACTGAAAATTGGATTGTTGAGGGCTGAATGTTCGTCGAGACGACCTCCAAGAAGGAAGCTGAGGTGTTCGTTTTTCCATTCGATCTGAGCCAATTGACTCCAGTTGTTGATTCTTTGATCCAGCTCCGGGAACATTGAATATAGATTGCCTTGTTTGTCCTTTGCTGCTTCCCAAGAGCGAATAGGCATCTTGTCTGTCAAAACGTCGCGAGTATATTCTGCACCCACAAGGATTTGAGCAGGCATAAAGAGTAGCTTGTCAAAGTCGTATGTATATTGAAATCCGGTGTTGTAAGTTTTGCCTTTTGTTACACCATAATTATCTCCATACATATCTTTTGGTACCGGATTGCCCAATGTTCCCCAGCCGTCTGTCCATTCACCAATAGAGCCATAATAACTTCTTCTGTCAATGAGTTGAGCTGAAGTGTAAGCCTGCAAATGATGTTTGTAGTCGCTTGAGAAAAGGTCAAATTTTAGATTACCACTATATACTGAGTGATTAGTCCTTTCGGCCACTGCGGCTACATGCTCGGGCCAGTCGAGATGATCACCTCCTCTTCTGTATTCATTTATGTGGTGTATCTCTCCCGATAGTTTTGTATAATCAGAGGTTTTAAGGTACATATGTGCACCAAGTGAACCGGCGTCGATTTTACCTATTTCAGAGAATCCATCACCATTCTGATCCCATGGATGACGCTTCCTGGCTTGACCGAAGACCATGGCACCGGCCTTTGCATTGTCACTTACCATGGACGCGTTGAATCCGATGTTGTTGTCCGGATTTTTCATCCCCGTAAAGGCAAGAGACTCTGTGAAAGAAAAACTATTGTTGGTGGGCTCCTTTGTGATGATGTTGATTACTCCGGCAATGGCTGAAGAGCCAAAAAGAGCAGAACCACCGCCTCTGACGACTTCTACGCGATCGATCATGTTGGCGGGGATTTGTTCGAGTCCATAGACGCCACTAAGAGCACTCATGATAGGGCGACTGTCTATGAGCAACTGTGTATACCGACCTTCCAATCCATTGATACGAACTTGGTTGAAGCCACAGTTCTGACAATTGTTTTCTACGCGAACACCCGGTTGGAAAACCAATCCTTGTGCTAAGTTGACTGCGTTGGCTTTTTCGAAAACTTCGTCGCCCAATACGGTTACAAGAGTCGGTGCAAGTCGGCGAAGAGTAGTTTGTCTATTGGAACTTACTACAACTTCATCCAAATTGATTTGGTCCTCTTCTGCTTCAAAATTGACCTCTGCAATTTTGTTGGGGACGACTGTTACATCCTTTTCTTGACTTTTAAAGCCCATGCCTCGCATTACAAGGGTAATCTTGCCAGGCTTTAGATTCTTTAGAAAGTAGTGTCCGGTACGGTCTGTCATAGTACCAAAAGTGGTACCTTTTATAGCAATAGTGATACCCGGAAGGTGTTCTCCCGTTTTTTTGTTGACTACGTGTCCAACGATATTCGCATCGTTTGGAATTTTAGCTTGTTCACATACAGTGCTTGGCTGTGTTATATTTGCCCTTAAGATTGGACTCAGCAACATAGCGCAGCAAAGAAGCATGATTAGGCGTTTCATAATTAATACTTTGTCTTGAGTTAAAATGTTTGATGAATGGTTTTTGAAATATATACACTGTAGTAAAAACAATGATTGTTTTCATCTTCAATCTCTGTTGCAAATCTAACTAATACTTTCCCTTTATTACCAATACACCCCTTATAATACCTACTTATAGGTACGAATAATAGGGGTTTCCGACGTATTTTGAGTGTTTAGGTATCTATTTGGCAGAATGATAATCTATACAATGTCATTATTTAAGTGTTAACATTAAAAGGAATTTGTTGCGTGTCTGTGTTTTTCGAAGAGTGAAAGTACAAAGTTGGACGTCTTAAAGGCTTGTCAAGTGAGGATAGATGTTTTGCCTATGGGAACATCAAATCTGTTGCCTCTTGGAACTTTTTGTTTTTGCAAAGAAAACCAAACACTTATAAATCTGATTGTTGATGCCATTTTGAATGCTTTTTGATTACCTTTGCAGAGCAAATATTATAAGGAGTTTTTTCTACACTCTATGATTATGTGTACATTTGCCGAACTTTTGAGAGGAAAGTTATGCTCGAAATTGAGCTGTTTAGACTCTTTTAAGGTCCGAATTTTGACGGATGTAACTTGTGATAAAGCCATCCGGTGAATTATGGAATAAATAATAGCATATATAATAAGGTATGAATGTAAATATCAAGTACACAGACGAAACGCATGCTGTGTTGACTGTTGAAGTCGAAAAAGCTGACTATCAAGAAAATCTTGAAAAGAATTTGCGTCATTATAGACAAAGAGTCTCTATGCCGGGTTTCCGTGCCGGGAAGGTGCCAATGAGCATTATCCAACGCAAATATGGTGTGGCTTTTAAGGTTGAGGAAATCAATCAGTTGGTTGGTAAGTCAATCTATGATTATATCCGTGAGGAAAAGATTGCAGCATTGGGTGAGCCCATGCAGGTGGCAAGCCAGGAAGAGCTTGATTTTGAAAAGGAAGATAATTTCACTTTCAACTTTGACTTGGCTATCGCTCCAAAGATTGAGGTTAAATTGACAAAGAAGAATAAGGTCGACTATTACAATATTACTGTTACAGAAGAGGATATTGATTCAGAAGTGGCTCGTATCAGAGATCAGTTCGGAAAGCATGTCGATGTAGACGAATACAAAGACAAAGACCTTGTTTATGGCCATTTGATCCAGTTGGAAAATGGAGAAGCTAAAGATGGTGGTATCGACAAGGAAAATGCTATGATCATGCCGTCAATCTACAAAGATGAGGACGAAAAGAAGAAGTTTGAAGGTGCTAAGAAGAATAGTGCTATAAGATTCTTCCCTCACAAGGCTACAGATGGTAATGCGTACGAATTGTCAAACCTATTGGGTGTAGACAAAAAAGAACTTGACCTCTACAAAGAAGCAGAGTTCGAATTCCAAATCGATTCTATCAAGAGATTTGAACAAGCTGAGCTGAATGATGAATTCTTCTCAATGAATTTCGACGGAAATGCTGATGTCAAAGATGAAGCTTCTCTTCGTGCTTGGATTAAGACTTCTTTGGAATCTCAACTTGAAAAAGAGAGCCTTTACAGATTCTCACAAGATTTGAAGAAGTATCTAATCGAAAAGGCAGGTAAGCCTGAGTATCCTGTAGATCTTCTTGCTAAGTGGCTCAAGAGCAAAAAAGAGGAGGAAGAAATGAAGAAGAAAGAAGAAGATCGTCAGCCGGTAGAAGATCCGGATATTGAGGCGATGCTTCCCGATCTTACCTACTCAATACTAAGGGATAAGATGTTGGCTGATTACGAAATCAAGCCCGAAGAAGATGAAATCAAAGAGACAATCGTCAGAATTACTCGTGCAAGAATGGCTCAGTACGGTATGCAAAATATTCCTGACGAAATGATGGATCAATTCGTACAAAAGACTCTTGCCAACCGAGAAGAAGTAGAGCGCTATGCAACATTGGTTGCTGATGAAAAACTTGCTGCAAAGGTTAAGGAAGTAGTCACACTAAACGAAAAGACATTGACTCAGAAAGAATATTCTGAGATGCTTCAGAAAGAAAACGAACAGGCATAAGCTTGTTTTTATCAATAAATCAAAGTTTTGATGCAAGTCTGACATCGCATCGTGTGATGGGAGATTAGGTCAAACTAATTTTGAGTAACACATTTAATTAAAACAGACATGAAAGTATTTAAGCTGGAAGGTACACTTCGTACCGATCTTGGTAAGAAAGCCGCTAAGGCAATGCGTAAGGAAGACAAAATTCCTGCAGTCCTCTATGGTGGGGAAGATGTAAAGCACATTGTGCTTACACAAAGTGGTGTGCGTAAACTAATCTACACACCGGACATCTTCCAAATCGAACTAAATGTAGATGGTAAAACAGTAAATTGTGTAATCAAGGAAATTCAATTTCACCCGGTTACTGACCGTATCATCCATATTGACTTGCTCGAAGTATTCGACAACAAACCAATCATTATGAATGTACCGGTAGAGCTTGTAGGTCACGCTGCGGGTGTTAAGGCCGGTGGTAAACTTATCCTTCAGATGAGAAGACTTGCGGTAAAGGCTGTCTACACAGAAATCCCCGAAAAGTTGACAATCGACGTTACAAAACTTGCACTAGGTAAGACAATGCAAGTGGCAGATCTAAGCTTCGAAGGACTCGAAATTATGAATGCTAAAAACGCTGTCGTTTGTGCTGTTAAGCTTACTCGTGCCGCTCAGGGTGCTGCTGCAGGTGCTGAGGAAGAAGGCGAAGAAGCTGAAGAAGGCGAAGAAGCAGAAGAAAAAGCTGCTGAATAATCAAACGCAGATAGTGGCTTAGAAATAAGACCCACATAACGAAAACAAAAAGGGGCTGTGTCAAAATTCCATTTGGCGCAGCCCTTTCTGTTTTTTGAAAAAAGTTTCAACTTTCTCTATATTAAGTCTTTTCCATGTTATTAATAATAGTTATCTTTATGGTATACAAAT
>NZ_JBHSGO010000182.1:0-16252 GCF_042654485.1 Falsiporphyromonas endometrii
AATACTTTTGTGCATTGTCTTTCTTGTAAGTTTCTATGATAAAGATAAGACAATTGGGGCTGATTCCTGTGAAGGAAGTTCAGCCCCTTATTTTTTGTTTTGTGATATTTTTATCGGACAGCAATAAATTATAACCACTATTTATATGGATTAGGGTGAAATGACATTATTTGTCTCACACTTGTCCTTGCACAAAACTATATTGTTGGAAATGGGCAGAGTTTGTACCGTCATGTAAAAACAATCTTTGCTACTGTTTGTCCTGCGGTGTGATTATACAGGTCATTGTCTTTTGGTTAGCGATAACATATAGATAAGGGAAAATGATTACATTTGAGGATACCCAATGATGAGTATAAGTAATTATAAGCACATATAATTTATTCTCTTTTATGGAAAACAACAAAAATGCTGGCAAGTTACCCGAGAATGCATATCGGGAACTGGGCCCAAATGAGAGTTATGAGCCGATTATGCCGGCTGGATCAAAGCCGAAGGAAGTTACTCCTTACTCGGTTTCGTTAGGTCTTTTGATGACTGTCATATTTTCTGCTGCTGCTGCATACCTTGGTCTTAAGGTCGGTCAGGTGTTTGAAGCTGCTATTCCCATTGCCATTTTGGCTGTTGGTCTGGGTACTGTGATGCGTAAGAAAAATATGCTTGGTCAGAATGTAATCATTCAATCAATAGGTGCCTGTTCCGGCGTAATTGTAGCGGGAGCTATCTTTACACTTCCTGCCCTTTATATCTTAGGACTGGAAGCAAGTTTCATGCAGATATTTCTTTCTTCTTTTATTGGAGGGTGTCTTGGTATTCTTTTGTTAATCCCTTTTCGAAAGTATTTCGTTAAGGATATGCATGGTAAGTATCCTTTTCCTGAAGCTACGGCGACCACAGAAGTACTCGTTACGGGAGAGAATGCCGGTAAGCAGATGAAGCTCCTTGCTGTCAGCGGTCTTGTTGGTGGTCTTTATGACTTTATCATCGGTACTTTTGGCTGGTGGACAGAGAATGTTTCTACCCGTATAGCGGAGTGGGGAACCGCCTTGGCAGATAAGTACAAAGTTTTGTTTAAAGTAAATACCGGTGCTGCTGTTTTGGGGCTTGGCTATATCATTGGTCTTCCTTATGCTACTATTATTTGTGCGGGTTCCTTCCTGGTTTGGTTTGTTATCGTTCCAATGATTGGATATTTCGCTCCCGGTATGGAGCATGCTGTTGGCGAGACCAATCTTTTGATAAGTCAGATGACACCCGAGCAAATCTTTTCTAATTATGCCAGACCCCTTGGTATCGGAGGTATTGCGATGGCCGGTATTATTGGTATTTTACGCTCTGCCGGTATTATTGGGCAAGCTGTAAAATTGGCAGCGACTGAGATAGGTGGTAAGCGTGCCAAAGTAGAAACGGGTGTTCCTCGTACACAGCTTGATCTTTCTATGAAGACAATTAGTATGGGTGTTTTGATTGCTTTGATTGCAACAGTATTGTTCTTCCAATTTAATGTACTTTTCAACTGGGGATACACATTTGTTGCAGTTGCTATTGTCTTTATTATAGCATTCTTGTTTACGACAGTAGCTGCCAACGCAATTGCTATTGTAGGTAGTAACCCCGTTTCCGGTATGACCCTTATGACTTTGCTTTTGACCTCTATGGTGCTCGTTGCTGTTGGTGTTAACGGTAAGCAAGGTACTACAGCTGCAATGATTATTGGCGGTGTGGTTTGTACTGCTTTGTCGACAGCAGGAGGCTTTATCACAGACCTAAAGATTGGTTATTGGCTTGGTACAACTCCCAAGAATCAAGAAAAATGGAAGTTCTTAGGTGTATTGGTGGCTTCTGTAACTGTGGCGGGAGTGATGATGGTCCTTAATAAAACATATGGTTTCACAGGTCAAAATGCTTTGGTCGCTCCTCAGGCTAATGCTATGGCAGCTGTGATCCAACCTCTTATGGAGGGAGGACAGACTCCATGGATTCTATATATTGTAGGTGCTGTGCTTGCACTTATCCTTACTGCTATTGGTGTGCCTGCATTGCCATTTGCTCTTGGTATGTTTATCCCTCTTCAGCTCAATGTTCCACTATTGATTGGTGGCTTGGTAAGCTGGTTTGTTAGCACGAGGTCAAAAGATGCCGCACTCAATAAAATGCGTAAAGAAAGAGGTACTTTGATTGCTTCCGGATTTATTGCAGGTGGTGCATTGATGGGAGTAGTCAGTGCTATCTTGAAGTATTTCAATTTCGATGCTTATGCTACAGCTTGGAATGCTTCGAACGGAGCTGAATGGTTGGCAATTGGTATGTATGTCCTCATCATTGGATACTTTATCTTCGATAGTTTGAGAGGTAAGAAAGAATAATAACAAACTCTATTTAATTAAATATTATTGAATATGGAATTGAAAGAAAGATTTTTAAAATACGTCTCTTTTGATACTCAAAGTGATGAGTCTTCAGAGAGTTTTCCATCAACGGATAAGCAACTTGTTTTGTTGAAGCACCTTGTTGAAGAAATGAAGTCTATCGGACTGACCGAAGTAGAGATGGATAAACATGGCTATGTTATGGGTACTATCCCTGCAAGCAAAGGGTGTGAAAATGCCCCTGTCATAGGTTTTATTTCCCATGTGGATACTGCTCCCGATATGAGTGGAAAAGATGTGAAGCCACAAATTATTGATAATTATGATGGTAAAGACATCAAACTCAATGACGAGTTGATGATGACGGTGGAAGATTTTCCGGAACTTTCATTTTTCAAAGGTCATACTTTGATTACCACTGATGGTACGACTCTTTTGGGTGCGGATGACAAAGCAGGAGTAGCCGAGATTATGACGGCAGCTGAATATTTGATGAGTCATCCGGAGATAAAGCATGGAAAGATTCGCATTGGATTTACTCCTGATGAGGAGATTGGTCGTGGTGTAGACTATTTTGATGTTGAAAAGTTTGGTGCTAAGTTTGGGTATACTATGGATGGCGGTCTTGAAGGAGAACTTGAATATGAAAACTTCAATGCTGCATCAGCGAAGCTTTTTGTACAAGGTCGCAATATCCATCCGGGATCAGCCAAAGGTAAAATGATCAATGCTTTGCAAGTAATTTGTGATTTGCATCAGATGCTTCCCGTAAACATGCGTCCGGAGTATACTTCTGACTATGAAGGTTTTTATCTTCTAATCTCTATGGAAGGTGCCGTTGAATCTGCAAAATCTGCATATATTATTCGTGATCATGACAGAGATTTGTTTGAGGAAAAGAAGGTTATTCTTCAAGCTGCAGTTGACTTTATGAATAAAAAATACGGCTCAGACATAGTCAAATTGGAGATGAAAGATCAATATTACAATATGTCTCAGATGGTAAAGCCTCATCCCGAAGTTATCAATAAGGCTATTGAAGCCATGAAGATGGCAGATGTGAAGCCCAAGATTCAACCAATCCGTGGTGGTACAGATGGTGCAAGACTTTCATATATGGGACTGCCTTGCCCCAACATTTTTGCCGGAGGTATGAATTTCCATGGAAAGTTTGAGTATACATCTTTGGATTCAATGCATAAGGCTGTCCAAGTTATAATCAATTTGGCAAAGCTTTGGGCAGAGTGATATAAGATATATCAATACCTGAATAGGTAAATACAACCCCATATGCCGAGTGTCTTTTGCTCTGGTGTATGGGGTTTGCCATATCTTTTAAGTTCAATTTGTAGCGTGTGATAATTACGAAGGAGCGAGGTAAATATTTTTCACTCATATAAATTGGTCCTGAGCAGTTGAATCAGGGGTATACTTTGTGCTTCAAATTTTTTTAAACAAAAGAGACTCAAAACAACTCTTATCTATTCTGAAGTCCTTATAAACTGAGATTAGGGAAAGGCAATGCCGGAGATAGATGGAATAAAAAATATATCTCATATCAATCAACTTTTAAGATTTGCACAGATTTATGTGCTTTCATAATCTGTTTAGATGAATAATTGAATGTTTTTTTGTATTTTTGTCGGTCTTGAAAGGTTATTATAAACAATAGATCAGATTAAGATGGAAATTATTGATGTTGTAGGTCGTGAGATCTTGGATTCAAGAGGGAATCCAACCGTAGAAGTTGATGTTTATTTGAATGGCGGAATCATGGGTAGAGCTGCTGTTCCAAGCGGAGCATCTACCGGTGAACATGAAGCAGTAGAATTGCGTGACGATGATGATAAGAGATACAATGGCAAAGGTGTATTGAAGGCCGTTGCTAACGTGAATGACATTATTGCTCCTGCATTGTTGGGTATGGATGCATCTGATCAGAGAGAGATTGACCATATGTTGCTTTCTCTTGATGGAACTTCCAACAAAGGTAAGTTGGGTGCCAATGCTATTCTTGGGGTTTCTCTTGCTGTAGCCAAGGCGGCTGCCGCATATTTGGAAATGCCTCTTTATCGCTATATAGGTGGTACTAATGCATACATATTACCTGTTCCGATGATGAATATCATCAACGGGGGATCTCACAGTGATGCTCCAATCTCATTTCAAGAGTTTATGATTCGTCCTGTTGGAGCAGCGAGTTTCCGTGAAGGTCTAAGAATGGGCGTTGAAGTTTTCCATGCACTTAAGAAGGTCTTAAAGGGCAAGAAACTTTCTACAGCAGTAGGCGATGAGGGAGGTTTTGCTCCGGCTCTTGCTGGTACAGAGGATGCTTTGGACTCTATTGTTGAAGCTATAGAGAAAGCCGGATATGTTCCCGGCAAAGATGTTAAGATTGGTCTTGACTGCGCTTCAAGTGAGTTCTATATTGATGGCAAGTATGACTATCGTAAGTTTGAGGGAGACAAAGCAGCAGTACGAACAGCTCAAGAGCAGTGTGATTATCTTGAAGGTCTTATTGCTAAGTATCCGATTGATTCTATTGAAGATGGTATGGATGAGAACGACTGGGAAGGCTGGAAACTTCTTACTGATGCTATCGGTGATAAGTGTCAGCTTGTAGGAGATGATTTGTTTGTTACCAATACCAAGTTCTTGAAAAAGGGTATTGATTCGGGATGTGCCAATTCTATTTTGATTAAGGTAAACCAGATTGGTACACTTACTGAAACATTGGACGCTATTGCAATGGCTCAGGGAAGCGGTTATACTACGATTGTTTCACACCGCTCCGGGGAGACAGAAGACAATACCATTGCCGATATTGCCGTAGCTACCAATTCGGGTCAAATTAAGACGGGATCGCTTTCTCGTTCGGACCGTATGGCTAAGTACAACCAGCTTCTCCGTATCGAAGAAGAATTGGGCGAAAAGGCCGTTTATGGCAGAAAGTTCTAATTTGAACTGATTACTTTCCCCTCGGGGGAATATATTTTACTTACAAAGGAGAAGGGAATGTGTCAAGTGAAATTTGACAGATTCCCTTTTTTATACATTTATGTGAATGTCCATAATAGTGACTTTTGAATAATATCTTACAAAAAATTAGACTTGAATTGTGACGTCACTAATTAAAAAATGTATATCTGTTCATCCTTTGTGATTTGTATTATTGATACTGTACAATAGAAACTGCAGAAGTTAGTTGATGTGGTCATCAAAATTGGTAAGTAAGATTGATAAATGCTCTGTTATTCAATATGAACTCTGATTGATTTATGTGCCTATAGTCTTTTATAAAATGAGTCTATGCCGTCTGCCATGGAGTTAATAAAATTGTATGATATTGAATCTGAAAAGTCTATCAATGGCTTATGATAAGTGATGATAAAGCTCATGATTATGCGGTCTTTAAGATCTTCGTGTGGAACCTTGTTTATGAGGAACGACTTTTTTGTAACTGTAAGTCTTTAGTCTGATTTCTATTCTTTAGATATTGCATATTCAATTTATTTTGATGAAGCATTCTTTTGTATCTTTACAATCGTAAAATTTAATTGAAGATATGAAGAAACTTCACCGAATCTCGCTTTTTCTTATCCTGGTTGGAATTGCTTTCTCTCAGGAAATCTTTTCTCAGTCTCGTTGCAACTCCTCTTGGTCTGACAACAAGTTTAGTATGTTTATCCATTATGGTTTGTACAGCCAACTTGGGGGAGTATGGATGGGAAAGCCCATTGAACAGGGTTATAGCGAGCAGATATTAAGTTTTGGAGTGCATTTTTCAGATTGGTACGAAGAGGTGGCGAATGATTTTAGACCGGAGAAATGGAATCCCGATTCTATTTGTAATCTCGCTAAAGATGCAGGGATGCGTTCTGTTGTGATGACCGCTAAGCATCACGATGGTTTTTGTATGTACAACACTTCTACAACAGATTATAACGTAGTCAAGACTTCACCTCTTCACCGTGATCCTCTAATGGAATTGAGTAAGGCATGTAAGAAAAATGGACTCAACTTTGGTATCTATTTCTCACTTATAGATTGGCATTTCCCGGCTGCTATGCCGATCTCTTCCCATAATGCAGACAGCATAACTCCGGCACACCACGAGTATAATCTTAAGCAGGTTAGAGAACTTCTTACCAATTATGGACCGGTAAGTGAGCTTTGGTTTGATATGGGGTCGCTTACTCCGGAGCAAAGCAAAGAACTCTATCACCTTGTGCATTCGCTTCAGCCTGAATGCAGGGTGAGTGGAAGACTTGGCAACGGATACCATGATTTTAGTGTGATGGCAGACAATCAACTCCCGGATGTTCCCTATTTATATCCTTGGCAAACTGCAGCATCCATTTATCCGGAAACATGGGGATACAGATCTTGGCAAAAGCATATTCCCATAAAGGACAAGGTTAACGAAAAGATAAGAGATTTGGTCAAAGTTGTGGCTCGTGGAGGTAATTACCTTCTCAATATTGGTGCCAAAGGAGATGGATCGGTAGTGCAATACGAACAAGCCGTTTTAAGGGGAGTGGGAAGCTGGCTCGCTTTCTTTGGTGATGCTATTTATTCGACCAATCATACGCCATTTGCCCATACATTACCTTGGGGGGAATGTACTACAAAAGGCAAATTACTTTATCTTTTTATCGATCCAACTTATATGGGGAAGCAGATTCAACTTCCTTGTACAGGAATTAGACATATTGCAGTATATGGAACTAAGGGTGGACGAATACCATTTGAAGTGACGAATAATGAAACTGTATTTACGGTTCCGAATTCAGGCGAGTTTCCTTGGATTGTTTTGGAGGCTGATTTTGATGATCTCAATCTTGACCACAAGATAGACCATTCTTTGCCTTTGAATATTCTTGGTGGAACTCCTTTATTTGCTTATACATGTGGGGATTATTATACCGGACGAACAATTCGTGTGGGGCAGAAATGGTTAACTGCTGAGATGCCTAAAACTATTGCATACCTTGATGAAGAGATAGATAAAACATATAATTTGGTTCTTAACGGAGATACTGTACAAGTAGTTTTAGATAGTAAGAAGGCATTGAGAAAGAAAACAAATTGGAAGAAGCTCTCTTTTTCGGAACCTCTGGTGCGATATCCGGTAGGGGGGACATTGGGAGCTATCCCTGATAAGTTTTTCTCTAAAGCTTTCGGTTTTGAAGGTTGGAAAAAGGTAACACCGGAAACAAAAACGCTTCCTTACGGACCTTTGACAGCTTGTTTTGTAGTACAAGACATTGAAGCAAAGTGTGATATGGATCTTCCGGTCAAAATTGTATATAACAATGGTGGGTATATTAAGCTCAATGGACAATTGATATACTCGGATTTTCAACGAGGAAAGAAGATCAATTCCAAGATTGTACTCATTCCTTTAAAGAAGGGTGCGAATAGAATCATTGCAAAATTTTACAATCGCTTTGGTGATAGACTCAAATGGGATTTTGAACCTCTCTCTTCTTACAAGTATTTTGAAAAAGAACTTCCAGCTTGTGTCAAGTCAAAAAAACTTAACTTTGTGGAAATCTTACATAGTAAAGATGCATTTCCCATTGATGATATGGATATTCTTAATCTGAGACTAAGATAATGTGTCGTGCTTACTTAGTTTTATTAGAAACAGAAGATATTGGTCTTGTATAGCAAACATTAAACTGTTTGTTATCTTTGTCATACATTTAGAACAATTTCAAAACCCTATGTTGCCGGAAGAAAAAAATAATAATAAACCCCTTGAACTGGATAAGAGATATCTAAGAATGGCATTTATCTGGGCAGAAAATTCTTATTGTCAAAGAAGACAAGTAGGAGCTCTTATTGTTAAGGATAAGAGAATAATATCAGATGGATACAATGGTACACCATCCGGTTTTGAAAATATATGTGAAGACGAAAACAATGTTACGAAGCCTTATGTTTTACATGCAGAAGCTAATGCCATTACAAAAGTGGCAGGGTCGGCAAACGATAGTAGAGGCTCTACGATATATGTTACAGATTCGCCTTGTATCGAATGTGCAAAATTGATTATACAAGCCGGTATTGTGAGGGTCGTTTATGCAAATGAATACAGACTGAAAGAGGGGATTGAACTTCTCAAAAGAGCCGGTGTGCAGGTCGATTATATACCAATCAATAAAGATTAACAACATAAGATGGAAGAAGATCATTCCGACAAACCACTCTGCCATAAGAAAAAGGCGGGGGTTTCGGTTATTTACATCCTAATAGGATTTACGGTGGCAGCCTTAGCTGTCTTTTCCGGATATTATTTGGGAAGACGCGAAGGTGCAGTAGGAAAATACTCTAAGTTGAGTGCTTTGCTGGAGGTGATAAACGAGGAATATGTAGACTCAATATCACCCGATTCTTTACAAGAGAGTCTGTTGCCACTTTTACTTGAGCAGTTGGATCCTCATTGTTCTTATCTGCCACCTGAGGTGAATAGCGGAGAGACGGCAAGACTTGAAGGTTCTTTTAGTGGTATTGGTATTCAGTTTAATACGATTAAAGACACCGTCATTGTAATCAATGCTATTGATGGAGGTCCATCAGCAAGAGCTGGAGTCAAGCCCGGCGACCGCATATTGGCCGTTAATGGGCAGAGTCTGCTTCTCAATCCAATGGAGAATGACAGCATTATGTCTCTTCTAAGGGGAAAAGAGGGTAGCATTGCAGCATTAAGTATTTTAAGGAAAGGCAAAAAACAAGATATTCGAGTGACGAGAGGGCCTGTACCTATCTATTCTTTAGATGCAGCATACGAAATTGAGCCGAGGGTAATGTATGTCAAACTCAATGGTTGGACTAAGACAACTTTGCAAGAACTTTTGGCCTCAATCTCCGAAAATTTACGAAGAGGACTCGATGGTATGGTACTTGACTTAAGAGGTAATGGTGGTGGATATATGGATGTTGCCATAAATCTTTCAAATGAGTTTTTGAAAGCTGGTCAGGACATAGTCATGGTCAAGGGACGAGCCTATCCAAAAGAGATAGTGAGAGCCAATGGATCCGGGGTATTGAAAGATCTTCCACTTGTTATTTTGATGGATGAATTGTCGGCAAGCTCAAGCGAAATTTTCGCAGGGGCAATGCAAGATAATGATAGGGCAATGATTGTAGGACGTAGAAGTTTTGGTAAGGGACTTGTTCAGCAAACCTTGGATTTTTATGACGGTTCGTCTGCCCGTCTTACAGTGGCCAGATATTATACTCCTTCCGGACGTTGTATTCAGAAACCTTTTGTTCGTGGTGACAACTTGGATTATAATATGGAACTTCAGCAAAGATTTGATGATGGAGATCTTTACCGTACCGGCCAACCTCCAAAAGATCCAAAACTTGTGTTCAAAACGATTGGAGGCCGATTGGTATATGGTGGAGGAGGTATCTCTCCGGATGTCTTTGTCCCTGCTGATACTTCCGGGCTGACAGCCTATTATTTAAGATTGGCGAGGTCCGGATCGATTGCAAAGTATGCGTTTGTGTATGCAGATAACAATAGAGATAAGTTGTCAAAATTCGATACAGAGGAAGAACTTATTAGGTATCTCGATACACAAGGATTGCTGTATAAACTTGCCAATTTTGCTGCAACTGAAGATGGCATTCAACAGCGTACAGGTGCTTTACAATTCTCAAGAAAGCTACTACTACAACAGTTGTATGCTTTGATAGCGGATGATATATTTGGCCGTACTTCAATGTGGCGAATTACGAATATGGGGGATAAGACCATTGAAGAGGCTGTAAAATTGATAAAGCAAAAGAAAGCATGGCCATTGAAAAAATAAATTGACATCTTTGGTTATGTAAATCATGTGTACTATAAGGGTGTGTCACAAATTCGTGTTGGTGGCACACCCTTTTTATTTCTATTCATAAACTTAGAGGCGGCCTAAATTATTTGAGCCTAATCAATATTTTGACAGAATATTTGAAAGGCAACAAAGAAGTTGGTAAACACAAGATGCTATGATGACTATTTATGTCCAATTCGAAGATGTGAAGTTTGTCATACTCTTGTTTAGAAAAGCAATACCAGCTTGATATAGTTTTATGACAAAAGTCTCTTCTCTGATAACATATCTTGATTTAACCCAAAAATGTCGATAGAACATCGGAGTATCATATACATTCCAATCCACAAAGCCATTTGTGCCTTTATAACATCACACCAAAACAAAATGTTGGGGAAAATTTAGAAGATGATAATCATTTTGTAAGATCCTAAAGTGATGATATATAATGTATTAAGAAAAAAAGACTCCTAATGACAGTTATTTCAACCTTCTATCAACGACAAATCTGGGTTTAACGAAGTTTGAAGCAGATATAAAGAAATGGCAGTTTTGATGCTGTATAGTTTAATCCTTTTCTAAATATTTGAAGTATAGATATTTACATTCTTCTCTATTAAGTTGTCTTATTATGTGTTTTAGATATCAACAAAGTCAGTTATTGGATTTAAAATGGTTTTTAATGCGATATCATTGACTTTTTGATATCTGTTCGTTTGTTTTTCCTACATTTGTGTGTCAGAAACGGATTCCCTTAATGAGAACTCTACTGATAGGTTATAAAAATAAAGACTAACTTTATAGTCCTGATATAGAAGAAAATTTTATTACATAAACAAAATCAGTTATGAATCTTACTCACATCGAACATCTCGGTATTGCAGTTAAGAGTATCGAGGAACAAATGCCTTACTATGAAGGTGTTCTTGGACTAAAATGTTTCGCTATCGAAGAGGTAGCAGATCAAAAAGTGAAAACAGCGTTCTTCTGGGTTGGTCAAACAAAACTTGAGCTCCTTGAGCCAACAAGCGAAGATAGCCCTATCGCTAAGTTTATTGAGAAGAGAGGCGAAGGTATTCATCACATTGCTTTTGCAGTGCCTGATGCAGGTGAAGCTCTAAATGAGATGGCATCAAAGGATATCCGTCTTATCGATAAAGCTCCTCGTAAGGGTGCAGAAGGCCTCAATATTGGCTTCCTTCATCCAAAAAGTACTCATGGTGTCTTGACCGAACTATGTGACTGTAAAGATAAATAACAGCCGAAAAATTGTCCGATTTTACTCTTTGGTGAGAGAGTCGGATTTATGGTAAATAATCTAATCAAAATAGCTTTTTCAATAAAGATGAGCAATCAATTAGACAAAATTAAAGAGCTTATTCAGCTCCGCGAAGAAGCCCGCTTAGGTGGTGGCGAGAAGCGTATTCAAAAGCAGCATGATAAAGGCAAATATACAGCTCGTGAGAGAATTGCACTTTTGCTTGACGAAGGCAGCTTTGAAGAAGTAGACATGTTTGTGCAACACAGATGTACGAACTTTGGTATTGATAAAAAGAAGTTCCTTGGCGATGCTATTGTAACCGGTAGTGGTACGATTGATGGTCGTTTGGTGTATATCTTTGCTCAAGACTTTACCGTGTTTGGTGGGGCCTTGTCAGAGATGATGGCTTCCAAGATTTGCAAAATCATGGATATGGCCATGCATATGGGAGCTCCTGTCATTGGCTTAAACGATTCGGGAGGTGCTCGTATCCAAGAGGGTGTGAATGCTTTGAAAGGATATGGAGAAATCTTCCAGAGAAATATTTTGGCTTCCGGAGTTGTACCACAGATTTCAGCGATCTTTGGTCCTTGTGCCGGTGGTGCTGTTTATTCTCCTGCTTTGACTGACTTTACAATTATGTCAAGAGGAACTTCTTATATGTTCTTGACAGGACCTAAAGTCGTTAAGACTGTAACAGGCGAAGATGTATCGCAAGAAGATCTTGGTGGTGCTTCTGTTCATACAACAAAAAGTGGTGTCGCTCATTTTGCTGTTGACAACGAAGATGATGGTTTAAGACTTATCCGTCATTTGCTTAGCTTCCTTCCTCAAAATAATATGGAAGAGGCTCCATTTGTTGAATGTGATGACCCAATTGACAGATTGGAAGATAGTCTAAATGAGATTATCCCCGATGAGCCAAATCGCGCATACGATATGTATGATGTGATTGGTGCTGTTGTTGACCATGGTGAATTCTTGGAAGTTCATCAAGATTGGGCTAAGAATATCATTGTTGGTTTTGCCCGTTTCAATGGTATGTCGGTAGGTATTGTGGCTAATCAACCAAAGGTAATGGCCGGTTGTCTCGATAGCAATGCCTCTCGTAAGGCTGCTCGTTTTGTGCGCTTCTGCGATGCTTTCAATATTCCGTTGGTAACATTGGTTGATGTTCCTGGGTTCTTGCCAGGTACAGGTCAAGAGTACAATGGTGTGATTACTCATGGTGCTAAATTGCTTTATGCATTTGGTGAAGCTACAGTGCCTAAAGTAACTGTTACTTTGCGTAAGAGTTATGGCGGTGCATATATTGTGATGAGTTCTAAGCACCTTAGAGGTGATATCAACTATGCATGGCCGTCTTCTGAGATTGCAGTGATGGGTCCAAGTGGAGCAGTAGAAATTATCTTTGCAAAAGATGTTAAGGAATCTGATGATCCACAACGCACAGCATTAGAGAAAGAAGAAGAGTATCGCAAGGCTTTTGCCAATCCTTATAATGCATCTTCATATGGTTATATGGATGATGTGATTGAGCCAAGAAATACTCGTTTCCGTGTTATTCGTGCATTGGAGCAGCTTCGTACAAAGAGACTTACGAATCCTGCTAAGAAGCATGATAATATGCCTCTATAACTCATATTTAGCGGCTAACGCCTCAAAAATCAAATATGAAGAGAAGGCTCTCACTTCTATTAATAGGCATATTGCTGGCTGTAGTTGTTCATCCCATCAAAGCTCAAAAAGCTTCACAACTGAGGCTTAATGAAGTTTTGATTAAGAATGAAACAAACTATGTTGATCACTATGGCAACCGGAGTGCGTGGATAGAAATTTACAATACTTCGGCTGCTACGGTCAACATCAAAGGCTGTTACTTGACGGATGATCCCAATAATTTGAAGAAGTATCCAATCCCAAAAGGAGATGTGCTCACGGCGATACCTCCACATCAGCACCTGTTGTTTTGGGCTGATGGCAGGTCGGATAGAGGTACTTTTCATCTTAATTTTCTTTTGGATCCCGACAAGGACAACTACATAGCTCTTGTAAATGCTGATGGTTCGACAGTAATTGATCAGGTAACCATTCCTGCTGCAAGTATTGTTGCTGACAGGAGCTACGGTCGTAAGATGGATGGCAAAGATGGTTGGTCTATATTGAGCAAGGTAACTCCAAGTACCAATAATGTTACTTTAGACAGTAATGAAAAAATAGATCGACTAAAAAATGAAGACTCCATTGGCGGAATCATGACTATCACAGCTATGACTGTAGTATTCTCTGCGCTTTTGATGCTTTCGATTGCCTTTATGATTATTGGCCGTCAAGCTATTTCTTTTTCGAGAAGGCGAGCTTCTAAGCAATCAGAGCAACAAGAAGTCAGTGAAGATATGGTGTCCATACCCGGAGAGGTAATCGCAGCAATGTCGATGGCCTTGAAGAGCGAGTTGGATGATTTGCATGACGACGACTCCAATGTTTTGACCATTTGTCGAGTTGAGCGCAAGTACACACCATGGAGCTCTAAGATTTATGGGCTGAGACAACTTCCTGATAGAAGTATGCAACCACGCTTTAGAAAATGATGACTAAGATGAAGAAAACAGATAAAACAAGCACAGCCAAAAAAACAGCTGCCAAAAAGTCTACTACGAAGAAGGCTTCTTCTAAAAAGGTAGAAGTGGCAGAAGAAGTATATGCGGCTATTGCTATGGCTCTCTACCAGGAGGGTTATGATGTTCATGATGAGAATCCGCGCTTTACACTTAAGCGCACTCCATCGGTATCGGCATGGGGACTTAAGAGTCATCTCATGTTGAAAGAACCTCAGAGATATTAACAGAATACTCATTACTTAATAAGACATACAAACCATATGAAAGAGTATAAGTATAAGATTAATGGTAACGAGTATAAGGTTACCATTCAAAGCATTGAAGGCGATAAAGCAGAGTTGGAAGTGAATGGTACTCCATACAAAGTAGATATCGTTGGTGAAAAGAAGAAGGCTATCGCAAAGCCGGTTATTAAAAGACCTACTACATCTGCTCCTGTGGCAGCTCCTGCTGCCAGTGCACCTGCAGCAACTCCTGCCGGTGGTGCCGGTATCAAAGCTCCGTTGCCGGGCGTTATTATTGACGTTTGTGTAAAGGAAGGAGACGAAGTTAAGAGAGGTCAGAAGGTGGCAGTTCTTGAAGCTATGAAGATGGAGAATGCTATCAATGCCGATCGTGATGGTAAGATTGTTGCTGTCAAGGTCAACAAGGGTGATAGTATCCTTGAAGGTACTGACATCGTTATTATAGGTTAATGTTATGGGAGGCTTCGGTAGTTTCTTAGTAGACAACCTCGAGGTCTTTCTCTCGTATACGGGATTTGCAAACGCCACGTGGGGTCATTTTACAATGATCCTCGTGGGTTTGTTGTTTATATTCCTGGCTATCAAATACGAGTTCGAGCCTCTACTGCTTATTCCAATTGGTTTCGGAATCTTGATTGGTAACATCCCTTTTAAGGATGCCGGATTGCAAGTTGGTATTTATGAAGAAGGATCAGTGTTGAATATTCTTTATCAAGGTGTTTCGAGAGGTTGGTATCCGCCACTTATCTTTTTGGGTATTGGTGCCATGACTGATTTCTCAGCTCTTATATCGAATCCTAAGCTGATGCTTATTGGTGCTGCAGCGCAGTTTGGTATTTTTGGAGCATATATAATCGCTCTTCAAATGGGTTTTGAACCAAATCAAGCGGGTGCAATAGGTATCATCGGAGGTGCAGATGGTCCTACAGCTATTTTCCTTTCTTCCAAATTGGCTCCGGATTTGATGGGCGCTATTGCGGTGTCTGCCTATTCGTATATGGCGTTAGTGCCTATTATACAGCCCCCATTTATGAAGTTGCTTACGACGAAAAAAGAGCGTGTCATCCGAATGAAGCCACCTCGTGCTGTAAGTACGACTGAGAAGATTATATTTCCAATAGTAGGTCTACTCTTGACCACGTTTCTTGTGCCATCGGGATTACCACTACTTGGAATGTTGTTCTTCGGTAATTTGTTAAAAGAGTCGGGTGTGACAAAGCGTTTGGCTGAAACAGCACGCGGTCCACTCATTGACGCTGTTACCATCTTGCTTGGTGTGACCGTAGGAGCTTCTACACAAGCAACGCAGTTTTTAACTTTGAGCTCAATCAAAATTTTTGCTTTGGGAGCATTAAGTTTTATTATTGCTACATGTGCAGGAGTCTTGTTTGTCAAGATTATGAATCTATTTCTTAAGGAAGGCAACAAAATCAATCCTCTTATAGGTAATGCCGGTGTATCAGCCGTTCCTGATAGTGCTCGAATTTCACAAGTTGTTGGACTAAAATATGATCCGACTAACTATTTGCTAATGCACGCAATGGGCCCAAATGTGGCTGGTGTCATTGGTAGTGCGGTTGCGGCCGGTGTGCTTTTAGGTTTTTTGGCTTAATAGCTCGATGAGAGGGTTGTTCCCTCAAAACAACATTGAATATAACATACTTTATAAAGAGTTCGACAAGAGTGTCGGACTCTTTTTTGTTCAGTGGAGCATAGTACGAGGCGGTTTTACCCTGAAAAGTTGAAAACGGGATACTGTTGATACTGTTCCGAAAAGGGTGTCTTTTAGGTATTCAATTGATACTGTCCCGAAAAAGTGTGTAAGACCCAAGACAATTATCTTTGAAAAAGAAAAAATAAAACGATAAACAGTATGGATCTTACACGCACACAAATTAAAGAAATTATTTCGAATCAACTGACA
>NZ_JBHSGO010000183.1:0-17042 GCF_042654485.1 Falsiporphyromonas endometrii
AGAAAGTTTGCTTTAGCCATTGTTTCTCAGTATAAAGACAAACTTTCCCTACGGAAGAGGTTGTTTAAGGCTGCTTTAAATATGGACTATCTCAAAAAGCTGCTAAAGATTTGATGCGGTTGCCCTGATACTCCATCAAAGATTATAAGGAAAAGTTTAGATCCTTCGTAAAGGACTATCCAATTATACTAAGCACCACCACCTCCCTGTCTTATTCATTGTCAAGGCTCTATCCCATAGACTATCTAATCATCGATGAGTCATCACAAGTGGATATAGCCAAAGCCGCAATCTGCTTTAACTACTGCAAAAATGTAGTTGTCGTGGGAGACAGTATGCAACTAACCCATATCGTCAGTAACAGTGAAAAGGCAGACTCCATCTATGACAAATATAAGATCAACCCGGCTTTAGACTATACCAAATACAATATTCTAACCTCATTAAAAGAGTTGTATGGGGCATCTATACCCACAATCTTGCTACGAGAACATTACAGATGCAATCCTCAGATTATTCATTTCTGCAACCAAAAGTTCTATGAAGATAAGCTTCTTATTATGACCACTCTTGAGCATAAAGAACCTTTTACGCTTATCGAAACAAGAGATGGCGACTATTCTAAAAATATCAACGAAAGACAGATAGAGGCTACATATAGATATATCCAGGATCATTTTCAAAAGGACTTCTCTCAAGTCGGAGTTATCTCTCCTTTCCGAAATCATGCCAATGAACTTCAAAAACGACTATCGTCCATCAATCCTCTGATAGAGGCCGATACAATTCATAAATTTCAGGGAAGAGAAAAAGATACAATCATATACAACTTTGTGACAGCTCAAGAAAATGACTTTACGGACAATCCCAATTTGATCAATGTAGCAGTATCGAGAGCAATCAATAATTTTGTGGTCTTACAACCTCAAAACATGCCCCTTTCGCATGGTACCAACCTTGGAGACCTTGTCAGATATATCAAATACAATACATCAAAAGAGAATGAGACTGAGTGTCATAGGTACAACTCAATTTTCGATATTCTGTATGATCCTAAATACATCGAAAGATACGCACCCAAATATGATTCACACGATGGCTCGGAAGCAGAAAAGATCTTTGAAGATATGCTGATTAATGAGATACTTCCATCTCATACATCTTTTAATAACATTAGGTTCATCAGAGAATACAAACTTCGAGACCTCGTAAAAGACATTGACCAATTTGAAGAAAACGAACAACAGTTTATGAGAAATAATTCGAGATTGGATTTTCTTCTTTTCAATAAGATTGACAGGATACCCATACTTGTTATCGAAGTCGATGGAGTATCTTACCACAACAATCCGATACAGCAACGAAGAGATAGACTCAAAGACAATATCTTATCAAAAATAGAGGTACCCATACTAAGGCTTGCCACAGATGGGCTCAATGAAAAAGAAAAAACTTGCGAAGTACTTCTTAAATCTATGGAAGGGAAATCATAAACAGCATACAGTCCTTTCCATACAGATCCCAAATAATCATCAACCAAGCAATCCTCTTTTCTATATACTGCTGTACAAAGGCATTCAGCTTAGTTGTTTTCTGTATTCGGCATAAGCACCTTATATGCTTATCCTTTTGCTAAGTCACCAAATTGGCTCACAAATTTGTGACATTGGCCCATCGTTCAACTTTCTCTTCTAATCTCGACTTATCCTCCTACAAACAAAAAAGCTAACTTTGACGTATCAAACAATCAAAAGCAATGGCAGAAACATTAGTTATAGCAAAGGGAAACAAAGAGGAAAAATATCAAACACTATTGCCTCAAATCAAATCATTGATAGAAGGGGAATCTGATTTTATCGCCAATTTGGCTAATATCACTGCTGCTATCAAAGATACATTTGACCATCTTTGGGTAGGATTTTATATCATTAGACCGGCTTTAAAAGCTACCAAGGATAATCCATCAGAACTTGTACTTGGTCCATTCCAAGGGCCTATTGCATGCACTCGTATCAGAAAAGGGAAAGGAGTATGCGGTACAGCTTGGCTAAAATCAGAGACTCAAATTGTCCCGGACGTCGAACTTTTTCCCGGTCACATTGCATGTAGCTCTCGATCTCGATCAGAAATTGTTGTTCCTATATACAAATGTAATGATGAGGTATCGGCTATCTTGGATATCGACAGCGAAGAGGTAGGTACTTTTGACCAAACAGATGCTCAATATCTCGAAGAGGTGTGCAGAATGATCAGCACAATGATCTGAAAATAGAAAACTATTGAGAGCAGATTTGGGTTAAACTCGTTTGAGATTCTTATTCTTGGACCAAACTATTGATAAACTGCTCCAAGTCTATCATATACTGATCAAATGTCTTGGGCATCAAACTGGGTTTTAGGCTTGAAGAGCTGAAGGGTTGGGTCAAAGACTTAAGGAGTTTTTGCATTTTGTGAACCAGGTCATCCTCTTTATTGATATCAATTGATAGCCCATTATGCTCATTAAGCATACTTACACTTCCTGCTATATCGGATACAATACATGGCAATCCGGCTATGAGGGCTTCATTTACCACAGCAGCAAACGCATCCCTTTTGCTTGGAAGTACAAACATATCCCCCGCAGCATAATAGGCATAAAGCTCATCACCCTCTTTTTTACCGACAAAGTGTATGCGACCGGAAGAGGTTAGCTGCTCTGATTGATGACGAAGTTTTGCTCCAAGTGCACCCTCACCAACAATCATCAGATGAACATGATGCTCATCTTGAGCCAATTTTCCAAACTGTGCGATAAGGTATTCCAAGTTTTTCTCTTCGGCCAACCTGCCTACAAAAAGGATACACTTGTCTTCAGACTTGATATCATGACTCTCCCTAATCTTTGTGGCCCTGTCTAATTGAGATTGCATTCTCAGCCTTATATATCTATCATCTTGAACAATAGGTAAGTAATGCATCTTGAGAGAATTGCCAAGTCTGTCGGAAATCAATTTGATTGCCCTTGTATCACATCCAATCATTCCATCTATCGAAGACAGAAGATACCTATTGACCTTTTTATGATTCAACATGTGCTGTGCTATCGAAAGATTGTCATCACACATGGCAATGAGGGGAGGATTGCCATTCATCCTTTTGAACAAAAGCAAAATAGCTGTTATAAGGTTGAGTTCACTGCACATAATAATGTCCGGCTTCTCTCTTCTAAGGATAGATGGCAAAGAAAGTCTAAGATTTGCAATCCCTGCAAACCCGGATGGTAAGATATCATATTCAAACTTCATCCTCTCTTTGAGAAAATCCTCTTTGAAAGTCTGTTCGAACGGCTTCCCATATTCAAAGTAAATCTTACAATCAAACTGCTTGAATAGCCAATTAAACAATTCAATACGATACGGAGCCAAAGCTCGATGTATGATAAGCAACCTCTTCATATTTACAAAATCTCCTACTCTGCAACCTTTAGTGACTTTTTGATGTGTCTTACAATTACGTCAGCAACAGATCTATCACCATAAGGAAGGGCCTTTTGTGAAAGCTCTTTCTGCTTGTCCAAATCCTGCCTAATCGTATGAGCAGCCACTCTGTTCAAAAAGACATCTATCTCATAACTCTCGTCTGCCATCGTATGCAATGAGAAAGCCAACTGCCCCACCTCATCAAGTTTCTTAGGAATACGATGGTTGCGACGAATAAAAAGTGCCGGCTTATTGCACAATTGATATTCCAAACAAAATGCCGAACAATCATGCACCATAGCTGCAGATCGAGCAAAAAGATCAGCATAAGGCCCCTCTTGCAATTCACAACCCGGTGTCTTTTGCCAAAAGGTATAGTATTTATCTGTCTTTTCTCTTCCCCAAGATGGCAAATTATACAACTTTGACTTTAGGTGGGGATGAGGCTTGAATGCAAACTTCAATCGCCCTTCAAATTTTTGTGGCAAAGTTTTGAAATAATCAGCCATCCTAAGAAAGTTACTTAAAGCATATCCCCAAGGCTCTATCGAATGATGAGGAGCAATAATAACAAGAGGAGGGGCATCCTTGGGTGTCTCTCTCTCCGCTTTCCTAAGATTATCAATCAAGATGGGGCCTAATGCAAATCCATTGGTTCCTCCAAAGGTGGAATACTTATGATAAAGCAACTCATCACTTTTGGAGGAGAGGAAGATCTGCCAAAGAAATCCGAAGTTCTTATTCACATGCCACTGCCTCGTTGTATCAAAGAGATAACCATATCTGGAATAGCAAAGCAAAGCCTCCTGATATGTACAACTCATGCGATACTCTTGAGGCATCAATACATCATAAGGGGTAATATAAAACAAAATATCAGCCCCAAGACTATCAATAGGCAACAATGAATATTCGCTTCTAACAGCTTCGATGGGATGATAGCCTGATTTTCTCATCTCATAAAGAGTAAAACAATACTTCTCTTTAACCTCAGAAGACATTGGAAACTCAGTGGGACAAACCAAAATATCGACATCAAAAGAGGGATCTTTAGAAAGGGCTTCATAGAGAAGGTCATGCTTCCATTGAGATGATATAGGAACCAAGAAGACAAACCTATAACGCTCTCTTTTTGCCACCCTTTGAACCAATGAGGCTATCTCGGACTGAATCTTAGGAATCCTCAGAGGATCAACGATCCGCTCCCTCAGAAAGGCCTTCGTCTGAGTAATACAAAACTGCACCCGTTTTGGAGAGTGTTTGTATATAGCTGATGTGATGCTTCTTAACTTCATTTATCTTTTTATTCTCAACATCTTGTTTACAACCGATTCTCCCTCGGGAGATATACCGCTGAAGTACATCAAAGATAAACCTAAAAGGCCAATAGGAATACTTCGAACAAACATATCTGACCAAGGACCTCCAACGACCGGTATCAAAAAGTCAACCCCCAACATGATGGCGAAAATGCCAAAAGCTTTGAGAAGATCCCATGAGAATGGGCTGCATTTAAGTTTATAACTTATCATCCCTTGCTGTATTGCATAACTCAAGGCGGTGGAAATAAGAGTGGCTATAGCCGATCCGGCAATACTGTACTTTGGAATGAGAATCACCTGCCAGAAGATGCCAAGAAGAGTTACACCAAGCGTATAATAAAGATTCCAATAGTAATATTTCGAACAACTTAGAAGAGAATTGCCATAATTGAAAGTTATCTCAAACAGTTTGCCTATTCCCAAGAATAAGAAAACCGCCTTTCCGGCCACATACTTACTGCCATTAGGAAGAATAGCATAGACACTATCCAAATTGATGAGGACAATAAGGAAGATAAAACCCCCGGCCAAAACCTGATGAAGAGAAACCCGCTTAAAAAGCCTGTTGGCCTTTTCAAAATCATTCTTACGCATTGCCTCTGCCATGATTGGACTTGCAATATTGAGCATAGATCTGGAAGGAATCTCCACGACAGCCACCATATAAAAAGCAATTGAATAGATCCCGGCACTATCAAGGCCTCCGGCATCAAGCGAACCAACCATAAAAAGACCGAGTTGGCTGGCTAACTTCGTACCAATCGATCCGGCAACATATATAAGGGTGTACTTAAGAAAGTTACTTCTCAAATCCGGTGTTATATACGACCAGTCGTGCTTCATAGAGAGAGAACCAATCTTTCCCACATATATAATGCAGAGAAGCATACATATCCCATAGCAGATGATATAGATTGCAACCATAATGGGGAAACTGACCCATCCAAGAGCATAAACAACAAAAGTAACAATGAGAAGAAGCCTCAGTACAACTTCGCGGATAAGTTTGGGTACAGCTATCCTCATCAGCTGAACAGCATACAACTCAAAAACAAGCCAAAAAAGGAGGAAGACTGTGAGCGGAACAACCCAATCAAAGTAATCGACAAACTGCGGACTATTTTTGATATACATCGAAGATATAGGATCCCTCAGCATATAATAGAGAGGGATGATAACCATAAGGCCGAAGAGAGATACTACGATACTATAGAAAAGGAAGCCATTATCTTTGGGTTTGCCATGCCTATCCATTTGATTAGGATCTTTGAAGTAAGGATAGAACCTATACATAGAGCTATTAAGCCCCATCATGGCAAAACTTGAGACCAAAGTTGCAGCTTGAAATATCACCTGTACCAGGCCTATCTCACCCGGCTTAAGATATGCAACTTGAATAAAGAATGTTGACAGGAAGCCAATCATAGCCCCCAAATATGTCACAGCAGTTCCTTTTAAACTTTGACGGATTACAATCCCCATATGAATTTTTATAAAGTCTTAAAGAGTCCTTATACTGGTCAGATCTTCTTTAGGCAACAAAGCCATAGCCTGTCCGGACGTAAGATCAGATCCCGGAATCGAAAGTTTGTCGTCAATATCACAAAGCGGGATCATTACAAAAGCGCGCTTGAGCATTCTGGGATGAGGTATAGATAGAGCTTTTGGTGAAACAATGTCAAGTTGCATATCGTCATACAGCAAAATATCTATGTCGACCGGTCTGTCTTTATAATTTAGATTGATACTTTTGGATGTACGACCAAGTTCTCGTTCGAGCAACTGGGTATATTCCAACCATTCAAAAGGAGTATGATCAGTTTTAAGCTTGATTACACAGTTAAGAAACAGATTGTCCGAACGGAAACCAACAGGCACTGTCTCATAAAACTTAGAACAAACCCCTTTATCATTGGCAAATAGACATATTTTCCGAATAGCCTCTTTTAGGATCTGCTGCCGATCCCCCATATTTCCTCCTAAGGCCAAATAAATAACGTGATCCATATTCTTCATACGTACAATACAGTGAATGCCAACAAGCTCTTCAAAAATATGGAGACCGCCGATAATAACAACAGTCTCCATTATAATTCTTCTTTAGATATACCGGATGGCAAGAATTAAAAAACTTCTCTGCCACACCCGGTAAGTTTAGATGATTAGCAGAGCATCACCATAAGCACCAAAACGATATCTCTCCTTGACAGCAACTTTATAGGCTTCCATCACATGCTCATAACCACCAAAGGCTGCTGCCATCATCAATAAAATAGAATGAGGCATATTGAAATTGGTGATCAAAGCATCCGGCATATGAATCTTAAACGGAGGGAATATAAAGAGATTGGTCCAACCTTCATACTCCTTGATGTGATTATCCGTACTTACAGCTGTCTCCATTGCCCTTAGGATAGAAGTACCTACTGCACAAATCTTTTTGCCCATATCCTGAGATCTGTTGATGATATCGCAAGCCTCACGATTGACAAACATCTGTTCACTTTCCATCTTATGCTTAGACAAGTCCTCAACATCTATGTCACGATAGCTACCCATACTGTTATGAACAGTCAAGAAGGCAAATCGACAGTCTTTAATCTCAAGCCTCTTCATCAGCTCTCGGCTAAAATGAATACTTGCTGCCGGTACCGTCACAGCACCTTCATTTTTGGCAAAAATACTTTGGAAACGCTCAGCATCTTCCGGCTCTGCTCCTCGCTCCATATATTTAGGGATTGGAGTCTGACCATATTCATAAAGAAGTTTCTTAAACTCGTCATGATCACCATCATAGAGGAATCTTAGAGTCCTTCCCCTCGATGTAGTATTATCAATAACCTCAGCAACAAGGCTGCCGTCATCTCCAAAATACAACTTGTTACCAATACGAATCTTACGCGCGGGATCAACTACAACGTCCCACAATTTTTGTTGCTCATTGAGTTCTCTCAACAAAAAGACCTCTATCTTGGCACCAGTCTTTTCCTTTTTTCCATAAATTCTGGCAGGAAAGACTTTTGTATCATTAAACACAAAGCAGTCGTCCTTGTCGAAATAGTCAATAAGATCCTTAAATAGCTTATGCTCAATCTTACCGGTATCCTTATGAAGTACCATCATTCGGGATTCATCTCGATAATGTGTTGGATACTTTGCTATAAGCTCTTTAGGCAAAGTGAATTTAAAGTTTGATAATTTCATCTTGACTCCTTTATATTAATTATTATTTAGTTCTTTGTTATCCTTTTCAACCTTTAGTATAGGATCTACATGATCCCTTATAACCTCTTCAATACCCTCTATTGACAAAGCATCTTCGATAAGAAAATCACCTATTCTTGTACGACGAAGAGCTGTCAAATAGCCCCCGGATTGAAGAGCCTCTCCAATATCTCTTGCCAAAGCCCTGATGTAAGTTCCTTTGGAGCATACCACACGTATCTTTATCAAAGGCAAATCATAATCCAAAAGCTCAATCTCATCAATGACCAATATTCTTGGCTTTAGCTCAACCTCTTGGCCTTTTCGTGCGTACTTATATGCACGCTTTCCATTGACACTGATAGCAGAATATGCTGGTGGTACCTGTTCGATCGTCCCTACAAAAGACTTCAATACTTCTCGTACCATCTCCTCAGTTATATGCTTATAAGGATATTGCTTGTCAGGTTCTGTCTCAAGGTCAAAACTCGGTGTAGTCTCCCCCAACTTAATGGTGGCAATGTATTCCTTCACCCCACTTTGAAGCTTGTCTATCTTTTTTGTGCATCTACCTGTACATACAATCATAAGACCGGTAGCCAACGGATCCAAAGTGCCGGCGTGACCTACCTTGAGTTTTTTTATGTCCAACCTCTTACAGGCCAAGTATCTGAATTTGTTGACAAGATCGAAACTTGTCCATGTATATGGCTTATCGAAGAGAAACACTTCACCATCTTCTGTCAGATGCCAAGGTCTGTTTAATAATTCTTTCATAAATAATATGACTAACAGCTAATTACTGAATTTGAAGATCCACACCGCAAAACAACAAAATCAAAATAGCTGCACCGATGATAATACGATAATATCCAAAACTCTTAAGACCATATTTTGTCAAAAAGCCGATAAATCCCTTAATGGCAAACATTGCTACCACAAAAGCAACCACATTGCCAATAATCAATGTAGTCAGGTTGTTTGTGATGATATCCCAGCCACCGGCATCTTTGTACAAATCCCAAACTTTCTTAAGTGTAGCGCCACACATAGTCGGGACAGCCAAGAAAAAAGAAAATTCAGCAGCTGCTTTTCTTGTCAGTTTCTGCTGCATACCCCCCACAATCGTTGCCATGGATCTGGAGACACCGGGAATCATAGCAATACACTGAAAAAGGCCTATAACAAAGGCATTCTTGGCTGAGGGCTTGGTCTTGGTATCACAATGGTCAAACATCTTGTCAATAAACAACATGAAGACACCTCCCAACAAAAGCATCACAGCCACAGTGGTTACACTTTCAAGCAAATTGTCAATCTGCTTCTCAAGTAAAAGTCCAAAGAATACGGCGGGCAAAACACCAACAATAAGTTTGCCATAGAAGCTAAACCGACTAAAAAATTTCATGGATCCCTCTTTGCCGGGGAGGGGTTCAAAATTGAAAAACTTTTTCCAGTAAAGGACTACAACTGAAAGCATGGCCCCAAGTTGTATGATTACAGTATATGCCTTAAGGTATTCAGAACCCTGCATACCCATCATTCCTTCAGCTATAATCATATGGCCGGTAGAAGAAACGGGTAAAAACTCCGTAAGGCCTTCGACTATTGCCAAGATGATGCTTTGTAAAATGGTCATAAGTGAAAATAATAGCCCCCATACCCCATCTTTAGATAAGGTTACAGGGATATGTAGAAAAAAAGTTATTTATTATCTGATGGCTCTTTGCAATCCATTTCTTCACCGGATGGTTTTGCCATTATTGCATATACCATTAAAGCAAAACCAACTACGCAAACGAATGGAGCAAGGACGATTCGTCGCCAACTAAACATCTCCGGATTGTACGTAACACCATCGGGAGATCCTCCTCCCGACATTAAAATAAAACCAACGACGATGATCAATACAGATATGATCATCAAGATATAGTTTTTCTTGTTGTAAAGCATATTCAAATATTATATTAAATGCATTTTACTTCCATCCATTCGGATATACCGTCTTGCCGCCATAAAAGAGGTCAAAGCTGAAACAATGACACTGATCAATAGCAAACAGCCGGCTAATTCGACCAAATAAATATCCGGGAGATAATCATAAATATCAGGGAACAGCCACTCTTTCAAGGCCGAAAGAGCACCATAAATAATAAGACAAGCAAGGATAGCAGACCAAACCCCGTCCAACATACTCTTTAGGACAAAAGGTTTACGGATAAACCCGGGCGTTGCACCTACAAGCGAAAGAGTCCTAATCTGAAATCTTTTGCCATAAATCAAAAGTCTTGTTGTATTATTAATTTGAATGAAACTAATTATCAATAGAAGAATGGTCACGGCAATGAGAAAATACTGTACTTTGACCATATTCTGATGCACTACATCGAAAAGCTCTTGACGATAAGAGAGATTCTCTACGCCATTCCAGATACGGATCTTCTCATCAATCTTCCCTAAACTATCCGGATGAGCGTATTCCGATTTCAAATGAATCTGAATTTCTGCCTGCAAAGGATTATATCCCAATACTTGCACCGGATTCTCGCCAAGTTCATCTTCCAAAGCTTTGGCAGCTTCGGCCTTTGAGATATAACGCATATCCGAAACAAACGGCTCACTTTTGATCTTGCGACATAATAAAGAATCTTGCTCCGGGGTACTATCCTCATCCAAAAGAAGGTTAAACGAAATCTGTTCTTGAACTTTATCTTTAATCACCATTCCGACAATCTCCACGAGCCCCAAACTACCGACAATCACCAAGACCATCGATACACTTAATATAGAGAGCAATCGCGTATGGAAAAACGCATGCGAACGGGTTTTCTTTCCTTCTGTCATATCAGTAAAAAAGTCACTTTTATACTTCAATCTACAAAAGTAGTGAATATAATCTAACAAATAAAGGCTTTAGAAACTGTTTTGGAACGACACTCTACTTTCTATCATCATAAAGCCTATATAAGTCTGGTTATTACAACAATAGTAAGTAGAGTGTCATTGCTAAAGTGAAACCTTTTTGGTATATTGGTGACCTATAAAACTAAAACCATGGAGATAAGCATATTACTTACCCTTCTTTTGATGATCATTTCGCTTGGCGGATTATTTCTCCAAGCGGGTAAGATATGTCTTATCCATCGTAGACAAGTTGATGCCTTACTCTGTATCAAGCAGGACCTCAATAAAGGTCCTGTTACATGGGCTGTGAAGCTCGTCTTAAGAGGCTTAAATTTGTTAAATACTATTACCATGTCTACTGATCAAAAAACGACTCAAACAACACTGATTCAACTTCAAAATCACAACTTCCGAGGTTAGGATAATCTGACCCTTTGCCGACTTTGCCCGTTTTATTAGTACAAAACGGTCTTTTTTATGCGCTATTTTAACAAATAAGCTCGCGCGAGATACAATCTATTCTCGCGCGACTTTCGATCCGTTGTCGCGCGACCTTGACATGCAAAGTCGCGCTACTTCAAGTGCAACCTCGCGCGAGTTTAGGTTCAAAGTCGCGCGGGGATGGATTGCAAGTCGCGCGAGCTCCCTAAAAAGGCAGCCTGAAAGCTGTTTTTTAGCCGCCAAATTGTCAATAAAAAGTAGCTTATACATATATTAACATACAAATAGAACGAAACCGTCCTATCTGTTTTTAAAGCTATAAAGAATAAGTCTCTTTTAAAGTCAAAAGGAGGCTGTTTTTAGGCCTAAAAACGCCTAAATATAGTTTACATTATTTATCTAATAAGCTATGATTTAATTAAAACTATACAATGAAAAAGGGTCAATTTCTAACTGATAGAAACCGACCCTAAATGGTTATATCTGCGTTAAACCGCAAAAATTATTTTTCTAAGAATTCAATATAGCTCTTGATATTTTTATCCAAATTAGCCACTGTTTCAGGATTATAGGTATCATAAACAGCATGAAAACCAATATACTTTGCACGCGTAAATCCTGCAATACCATCAAATACATCTAAATAATGTGCCAAAGTATGTCGCTGTGGTCCTCCCTCAAAAAAATCCTTCTCTGACCCACCACAACTTACAGCTGCTCCAATCTCTATGCGCTCCATTTTATCGCCACCGGGCCCAAATGCCCATCCTTCTGTCAAAACAACATCCAGCCATGTTTTCATCATTGCCGGCCCACCATACCACCATAATGGGAATTGAAATATTACTCTTTCATGAGCCTCTACAAGCGCTTGCTCTTTCTCAACATCTATTTTTCCGTCAGGATATACTTGACAAATTTTATGCAGAGTTACATTTTCGCACTTTTCCAAAGCATCGCACCAAGCCTTGCTAATTACGGAACCGTTTTCTAAGTGAGGGTGAACAACTATCACCAATGTTTTTTTCATCATTATTCTGAATATTATTAGTTTTCGACCTCCAATAAGGTATTCTTTAAACGCCACAAAGATACTACCTTTGCGACATGAAGACAATAGCTATAATTCCCGCAAGATATGCCTCCACAAGGCTACCCGGCAAACCCTTGATTGATATGTTGGGCAAACCTCTGATCCAACGAGTGGTAGAGCAGGCCCAAAAAGTTCTTGACAATGTTGTTGTGGCAACTGATGACGAACGAATCCTTTCAGCCGTCGAATCATTTGGAGGGAGAGCCGTTATGACGGGCAAGGACTGTCCTTCCGGTACAGATCGTTGCCGAGAAGCCTACGAAAAGATTGACAACAGTTATGATGTGGTAATCAATTTGCAAGGAGACGAACCATTTATAGATCCATCTCTTATTCTTCAACTAAGCAAAGCTTTCGAAGATCCCAAGATCGATATAGCCACCCTTGCTGTTCCTTTTCCCCAGGATAGTACTTTTGAGGCATTAAACAACCCCAATTCACCCAAAATAGTCCTTGACAATAGTGGCAATGCTATTTATTTTTCACGCAGTGTTATCCCATATCTTCGCAATGAAGATCGAGACACATGGGCTTCAAAGCATAAATATCTTAAGCACATTGGTGTATATGCCTTTAGATCGACTGTGCTCAAAGAGGTGACTTCGCTCAAGCAAGGAACTCTTGAAAAATGTGAAAGTTTAGAACAACTCAGATGGCTTGAGGCCGGATATCGTATCAAGGTCATTGAAACTGATCATGCCACCATTGGTATAGACACTCCGGAAGATATGAAAAAAGCAATCAACCTTTTGAAGAATCAGGGAGAATAAGAAAGCTACCCCACTCCATTGTGAGGCTGTTTTTTATATAAATTCAATTAACATATATTTTAGGCATGTACACAAACAAGTCCGTTGTTATAGATCCCATTACGAAACAGAAGATCTTTGACTCTGCACAAATTTTGGATATCGTCAGCGACTTCGTATCTCTTAAAAAGAGGGGAAGCAGCTACGTCGGACTATGTCCTTTTCATGCTGACCGCAATCCATCCTTCTATGTCACTCCATCCAAAAATATCTGTAAATGTTTTGCCTGTGGGGAAGGTGGAAGTCCCGTAAACTTTCTTATGAAACTTGAGCAGATGAGCTATGTGGAAGCTCTGAAGTACATTGCCAATAAATATGGCATTCCTATTCAAGAAAGAGAGCTTACAGACGAGGAAAAAGAGGCGGCCAATGAACGACAAAGTTTGTTTATAGCCAATCAATTTGCCCAAGACTTCTTCCATAAACAACTTGAAACGGAGGAAGGTATGACCATTGGTCTCTCATATTTCACCGAGCGTGAGATTAGACTGGATACCATTGAAAAGTTTGGACTTGGATATGCACCATCCGGCTATGATACACTATACAAGTCAGCTGTAGAAAACAGCTATGAGATCAAGTTTTTTGAAGATCTTGGACTTATCAATCACTATGAGGACAATGATAGATACAGCGACCGCTTTAGAGAACGAGTCATGTTTCCGGTCTACAACCTCAGTGGTAATGTAGTTGCTTTTGGAGGAAGAATTCTCAAGAAGGATGAGAAATTAGCCAAATACATCAATTCCAAAGAGTCCTCAATCTATAGCAAAAGCCGCGAACTTTACGGTCTTTTCCAAGCTAAGCACGCCATTTCAAAACTTGACAAATGCTACCTGGTCGAAGGGTATCTGGATGTTCTCCAAATGACTCAGTCAGGAATTGAAAATGTGGTTGCCTCTTCGGGTACTGCTCTTACCAAAGATCAGATCAGGCTAATCAGGCGCTTCACTCCCAACATAACCTGCCTATTCGATGGAGATAATGCCGGGATAAAAGCGGCTATGAGGGGGATCAACCTATTACTTGAAGAGGGAATCAATGTAAAAGTCATTCGATTGCCTCAAGAAGAGGACCCTGACTCATTGGCCAAAAAGCTTTCGGCTTCTGAATTGGTCGAATACTTGAATAGCCATGAAGAGGACTTTATCAATTTTAAGACTGAGCTCCTTCTTGATGAAAGTAAAAACGACCCGATGCTTAGGGCCAAACTCATTAGCGATATAGTTGGAAGTATTGCGCTTATCCCGGAAGACATCATACGCGCTGTCTACATTCAATCCACGGCACAAAGATTGGATATGTCAGAGGATTTGTTGGTCAATGAAGTTCGCAAGGCTCGTAATTATCACAACTACCAAGTTCAAACCGAACTCAATCGTCAACAAAATCGCAATATAAATCCTCAAACAGCCTCACAACAGCCCCGTACAGCTGCGCAACCCACTGTTGAAATCATTGGAGGACAACCTGTATTTATTCCGGCAGATGAAGACGCTTCTACAGTTGAAACACCTCAAGTAGACAAAGAATCTGAACTTTCTATTCCAATCAAAAAATATGAGCAACAGATGCTTATGCTCATAGTAAGACAGGGCGAATACATATTGGATATCTTTGACGAACAACAACAAAGACACTATTTCGAACCAATAGCAAAATTTATAGCTGAAGAGCTTCTGGCAGACAAGATACTCGACTTTGCCACTCCCGCATGCCAAGCAATAATAAAAGAGGCAGCCGAAGAGGTTATGAATGAAGTCAAAATCCCCTGCCAACAATACTTTATCAATCATATCAATCCATACATAAGCCAGGTGGCTGTAGATTTGGTAGCCGACCCTTATCCTCTAAGCTCAATCATGAAACAAAACGAAAGTGTCTATGGGGGAGATTCCGAAGAGAAAAGAAAAGAGATGGAGGTCAAGAAAAACAAAAAGATGTATCGCAAAACTGTTGAAGCAATTTACATCTTCAAAAATGCCTACATACTTCATCTGATAAATGAACTGCAGCAAAAACTTGCATCCGAACAAGACCCCGAAAGGCAAGCAGAAATCTTGACAGACATACAACACATGAACGATATAAAAGCTGAGTTTGCAAAAGCTCTCGGAGAAAGAATTATCCTGTAAGTGATAAGTAGTATCCTACCTTCCGATAAAAAATACTGCTGTCCGGTCCGGTAAAAGTTTTGGCAGCCCGACAAACTTGGATTTCATATAAGTAGCTCTCTCGATTGCTCTCTAAACAAACGGTATTACCAATTTTGAGACATCAGCCTGTAAATCATGCTTAGTTTTATCGGACAACCGACCCTTCAATACATTCAAAAAATATTGCTGTTGTATAATGTTACCTTTATCACCGAAATCTCCAAATTGAACAAATCATACATGTCAAGATGTGGAAAAAGGCAGCATTGCTGTTGATTAGAAAAGAAAGATCCCATCGGACGATTAGCCCCCATATCTTTACATCAAAAGCTGGATAGTTCGTTAGGGCATTTTCAAGACCCTGTATTTAGCAACGAAAGTATAAGATGTATGGACATGATGACAAAACAAAAAAGACTATGAAGTATATCGGCATTGACATCAGTAAACGAAGTTTTACGGTAGCATTCTCTTCAGAGAATGGCTCCCCCGTGAGAGAATACGAGAACAGTCCTAAAGGCATTCACAAATTCATATCTGCACTGTCATCAGATGCTGTTTGTGTGATGGAGGCGACCGGTAATTATGGCACCATGCTTGTTTATTTGCTACAAGAGTCGGGTTTTAAGATGATCGTTGAAAATCCTCTGAAAGTGAAAAACTTTGCACGAGCAATGATGTCGGTAACAAAGACGGACGCAATTGATGCACGTCTATTGGCCTTATATGGAGAGCGTATGCAACCCTCTTTATATCATGTGCCCGGTAGAGAGCTGTTATTGCTCAAACAGAAACGCACGGTTTTACGACAATTGAAGAAGCAACTGACAATGAGTAAGAATCTCTGGGAATCTATTGACGTACTGCCATTTGTAGATCCGCTGGTAAAAAAGACGATGAAGAGTACGATAAAGTACCTGGAGAAAGAAATTAAACGTATCGAGGAATCTCTAGCTTCTTATACCGAGGAAATCTTCAGCCAACAATTCAAGCTGTTGACTTCAGTAAAAGGAATAGGTGCTACGCTAGCCGTTGCACTAATCGTTGCTACCGGAGCTTTTACCTCATTTGATAACAGCAAACAACTTACAAAATACTTAGGGCTGTCTCCCACCTATGAGCAATCCGGGACTTCCGTCCTGCATCGTGGACATATCAATCGGAATGGGGATAGCGAACTAAGGTCTCAATTATATGTTGCTGCTTGGTCTGCTGTTCAATACAACCCGACTTGCAAAGCGCTTTATACCAGACTTAGACAGAAAGGGAAACCGGGAAAGCTTGCAATGATCGCAGTGGCAAACAAATTGGTCCGCATTGCTTTTTCTGTCGTAAAGAATAATGTGCCTTATGACATCAACTATAGCTTAACCTCTTTAGAACGAAATAATGCATAGAAGAATAGAAGAATTTTAACCCATAAAAATATTGTGGAGGTATGCTCAAGCGGCAGGAGGCGCAAAGCCTCCTAAGAGCTCTTGCACGATTTTATTGTGATATTTTTTTAACTCGGTGATTATAGTTCGTCCGATAAAAGTTTCATAGGACATATTAATGATGCTCAATCGCTGAATTTATGCGGTTGAGCATTTCATTTTTACAAGATAAGCCCCCCTAATCAAAAAGCGAGGGTATTAAAGGGGTATCTGCCC
>NZ_JBHSGO010000184.1:0-17266 GCF_042654485.1 Falsiporphyromonas endometrii
ACAGACAATTCGAAATAATTTCTTTAATTTGTACTTGTGTAAGGTTCATGCTTTTTATCGTTTTTTAGTTTGTAATTTCAAAGATAATAGTCTTGGGTCTTACACACTTTTTTGGGACAGTATCGCAACTTTGGAACAATAGATAGAGTGTATTTAGTCTTTACAAGTTTCTACCTTATTTTCTTTTCAAATTCCTTTAAGATGATTCTTTAGTTATCTAAAGCACTGACATTAAATACTCCAAAGACTTACAACCTCAAATCAGTTGCTTTTGTCCAACATCAGCAAATGGCATTTTGAGGTTTATTCCACTTTCTGGTGGAAGTGTCGCTTACTCTGATTATCTTTGCACATTAGTAGGAAGACTTTTTGTCTCTCGTCTAAAGATGCATTTTTCCAACATCTTTCGATGTGTGATGAAAGGCATTTATGAGAGTTAGAATCAGCTTCCAACATTTTAGATAACAACACATATCCCGCGTGGTACAATACTGCCGGGTAACAACAAAAAAGTATTATGCTATACGATGTAATCATTTTAGGTGGCGGTCCTGCCGGTTATTCTGCAGCAGAAAAAGCTGCAATGAATGGTTTGAAAACTTTACTTATTGAGAAGAATACTCTCGGAGGTGTATGTCTTAATGAGGGTTGTATACCGACAAAGACCCTACTCTACTCTGCTAAAGTATTTGATTATGCCAATCATGCAGATAAGTATGGAATAAATGCAAATGCAGAAGGTGCCGATCTTAAGAAAATCATAGTTCGCAAAACGAAGGTTGTTCGCAAATTAGTAGCCGGAGTTAAGGGAAAAATGAGAGAGGCCGGAGTTGAGGTTTTGGATAAAGAAGCTACTGTAAAAGGTGTAAATGCTGATGGTACGATTACATTAATAGCTGAAAATGAAGAGTTAATTTGTAAGAATCTTCTGATTGCAACCGGGAGTGAAACTTTTGTTCCACCTATCAAAGGGGTAGAAAACACAGATTTCTGGACAAGTCGTGAAGCATTGAACGCCAAAGAGGCCCCCAAAAAGATAGCTATCATTGGTGGCGGAGTTATCGGAATGGAGTTTGCCTCTTTCTACAATAGTATTGGAGTTGATGTAACGGTCATTGAAATGCTTCCCGAGATTATCAATGGAATGGATCCGGAATTGGCAGCACAACTTAGAGCGATATATGAGAAAAAGGGCATCAAATTTATGCTACGCCACAAGGTTTGTGCCGTATCTAACGAAGGTGTGGAAGTTGAGTTTGAGGGAGCTACAAGCTTTATTGAGGCCGATCGCATCCTAATGAGTGTAGGCCGTCGTCCGGTGACCAGTTCATTCGATTCACTTCAACTTGAAATGAAGGGACGAGGAGTAGCTGTAGATGAATTTATGCGTACATCCCAAAAAGGTGTTTACGCAGCAGGAGATGTGACAGGATTTTCCCTTCTTGCACATACAGCCATTCGTGAAGCAGAAGTTGCAATCAATCACATCTTAGGGAAGGAAGATGATAAGATGTCTTACAATGCCGTACCTGCGGTGGTTTATACCAATCCTGAAATTGCAGGCGTCGGCTATACAGAAGAAAAATTGAAATCAGAAGGAATTGCTTACAAGGTACTTCAAAAACCAATGGCTTTTGCCGGACGTTTCATCGCAGAAAATGAAGGCGTCAACGGAGTTTGCAAGATTTTGGTAAGTGAAGACAATCATATATTAGGTTGTCACATGTTGGGTAATCCTTCAAGCGAAATAATAATTGTTGCCACGATGGCGATCCAAAGTGGAATGAAGGGAGATGAACTTTTGCGTATTATATTCCCTCATCCGACTGTAGGAGAGATCGTTCGTGAAACATTGATCCATTAATTAATTATGGCACAAGACGATATATTCAAGAAAATTGTATCGCACTGCAAAGAATACGGATTTGTATTCCCTTCATCAGAAATATATGATGGATTGGGTGCAGTGTATGATTATGGACAGTATGGTTCTGAGTTGAAAAACAACATTAAACGCTATTGGTGGGAGGCTATGACTCTTCTCAATCCTAATGTTGTTGGTATTGACTCGGCTATTTTTATGCATCCCAAGATCTGGAAAGCTTCCGGTCATGTTGATGCATTCAATGACCCTTTGATTGACAATAAAGATTCGAAGAAAAGATATCGTGCAGACGTTCTGATCGAAGATTATCTTGCCAAAATCGAAGAAAAAATGGACAAAGAAGTCCAAAAAGCGAAGAAAAGATTTGGTGATAGTTTCGATGAAGCAATGTTTAGAAGCACCAATCCCAGGGTATTGAAAAACAAAGAAAAGTACGAACAGGTACATGCAAGATTTGCAAAAGCCCTAAATGACAATAATCTGGAAGAGCTTAGACAAATTATTATTGACTGTGAAATCGTATGTCCTATCAGCGGTACAAGGAATTGGACTGAGGTTCGTCAATTTAATCTGATGTTTGCTACCGAGATGGGGTCAACTTCGGAAGGATCAATGAAAGTCTATTTGCGTCCGGAAACAGCTCAAGGAATCTTTGTTAATTTCTTAAATGTCCAAAAAACAGGACGTATGAAAGTACCTTTTGGGATTGCTCAGATAGGAAAAGCTTTTAGAAATGAGATTGTAGCCAGACAATTTATTTTCCGTATGAGGGAATTTGAACAAATGGAAATGCAATTCTTTGTACGTCCAGGTGAAGAGTTGTCTTGGTTCGAAAAGTGGAAGAAAACACGTATTAGCTGGCACTTAGCACTTGGTTTTGGAAAAGAAAAGTATCGTTTCCACGACCATGAGAAGTTGGCTCACTATGCCAATGCCGCAACAGATATTGAATATGACATGCCTTTTGGCTTTAAAGAGGTAGAAGGAATTCATAGCCGTACAGATTTTGACTTAAAACGTCATGAAGAGTTTAGCGGAAAGAAGATGCAATACTTCGATCCTGAACTGAATAAAAACTATACTCCTTATGTCATTGAAACTTCTATTGGTCTTGATAGAATGTTTCTCTCTATCCTTTCAGCAGCATACACAGAAGAACAGACATCTAATGGCGAAACGAGAGTTGTGCTCAAGTTCCCGGCTCCTTTGGCTCCGGTCAAGTTGGCTGTAATGCCTCTCGTTAAAAAAGATGGTCTACCCGAAAAGGCCGAAGAGATTATAAAAGATCTTCGCTTTGACTTTTCTTGCCAATATGATGAAAAAGACTCTATTGGTAAAAGATATCGTCGCCAAGATGCAATTGGTACACCTTATTGCGTTACGGTCGATCACCAAACATTGGAAGATGGTACTGTAACCTTGCGTGACCGTGATACAATGGAACAGAAGCGTATAAAAATCTCAGAGATTCACGATATTGTGGATGCCAAGGTTAATATGAAAGCGCTTCTGAAGAAAATAGATAACGAATAAGAAGCTGTTTGGGTTCATATCGAGATTGTTTGGAAAGACTTTGCCGGTTCCTAATATTCTACAAATTGAAGCATATAACAGATTATTTGCAAGACATTTAGACTAAAAGTAGCTGGGACAGTCTTCAAACAATTCGAATCGTTTCAAATTCGGACTCTTATATTTTCTTTTCAATAAATTCAAAACAGTTTCTAAACAATGAGCAGTTTTCTAAGAAAAAGATTGCGTAGAGCAATAGCTCCGACCATAGTATTAGCACTAATGGGGCTATCGATAGTCTCTTGCAAAAAAAGCACAGACTCTTTACTTAAGTGGCGTGCAGAGAATGACGAAGCATTCGAATCCTATGCCAAAAAGCCTGGATTTAAAAAAGTAGGCGTCGATGGTGTTACCTCTTATATTTACATGAATTGGCTAAAAAATGGCGATGGCAAAGTTCATCCCATTTCAACGAGTCGTGTGTATGTTCATTATGAAACATATCAATTGGTTAATGGGACTAAGCTTGACGGCAATTTTGGGCAGCTAAAGCCTGCTCTATTTGAAATGAATCGAGGAAGTAAGAGTGTGGTTGAAGGCTTTGCTATGGCACTTCAGAATATGGTAGTAGGAGACGAGACCGAATTTGTTGTACCATGGATATTAGCCTACGGAGATCAAAGAAATGGAAGTATCCAACCCTACTCTGCTCTGCGATTTAAAGTTACACTGGACAGCATTGTCCCTGAAAATATTTTATGATAAGAAAAAAGATTCTAATAACTAATGATGATGGATTTCAAGCTCAGGGAATCCGTGAATTGGCAATGGCATTTACTGAGCTTGGAGATGTTACAATACTGGCACCCGACGGACCTCGTTCGGGTGCATCGGGCTCTATCACCTCTTTAGTACCCCTTTCTCTAAAAAATTTAAAAGACGAATTACCGGGTGTCGAGGTTTATACCTCTTCCGGTACTCCGGTAGATTGTGTTAAGCTTGCACTCAATACAATCTTTGCTGATGAAAAGCCGGACCTTCTGATTTCCGGTATCAATCATGGTCGCAACGATGGCATATGTGTTCTATATTCCGGGACAATAGGTGCTGCACTTGAGGGCGCAGTTGAAGGAATTCCCACCTTAGCAGTCTCTTATATGAGTTTCAAAGGTGGTGTCGATTTCTCTTATTCTATCAAATATGCTTTGCAAGCAGCTAAGTTTATCCTAAACAATCCTTTGCCTCCTTTTACTATTCTCAGTTTGAATATACCTATCGGTGAACCTAAAGGATTAAAAATCTGCCAACAAACAAATGGTCGATTTATCAAAGAATATGTTGTTGTCGAAAGCCCTTCCGGACATAAGCATTATTGGATGAGTGGGTATCAAGTTTCCAATGTCCCTCACCAAAAAGGTGATATGGAATATCTTAACGAGGGATATGCCACATTAGTTCCAATCCAGACGGATTTGACCAATTATCGATATTTGGATCAACTAAGAGATTCTTATCCAGCTGATTAGTATGAAGTATTTTATCATAGCAGGAGAGGCTTCAGGCGATCTACATGCCTCAAATCTAATCAAGGCTCTCAAAGTAGAGGATCCGGAAGCTGAGTTCTCATTTATGGGAGGAGACCTTATGGCCAGTGCTGCCGGACACGCTCCGGTAGTTCATTATCGAGATATGGCCTTTATGGGCATCATTCAAGTTCTTATGCATTTAGGAACTATACGCAAAACAGCAAAGTTCATAAGGGATGAGATAACGAAGTTTAAGCCGGACATTATTATTCCGGTAGACTACGGAGGTTTCAATATGAAATATATCCTTCCATTCGCTGCTCAAGAAAAGATCTTTGTTGCCTATTATATATTACCTAAGGTATGGGCATGGAGAAGGTGGCGGATGAAAAAGCTATGTAAATTTACTGACTTGGGATTGAGTATTTTACCTTTTGAAGAGCATTATTTTGCAGGCCATCCAATGCAAACAATTTATGTTGGCAATCCTTGTATGGATGCATTAAATGATGTTTTGGGAAAGAAACCCGATTACTCGATCTTACCAAATCAAAAAGAAGATTCTCGACCTATAATTGCATTACTTGCCGGTAGTCGCAAGCAAGAGCTCAAAGATAATCTGCCTCTAATGCTTGAAGTTGCAGAGGCTTACAAAGACTACAGATTTGTCATTGCCGGAGCTCCAGGGCTTACAATGGACAGTTACAAGCCATATCTCAAGGCTAAAAATGGCTTTCAGATAGAGGTTATATTCGATTCAACTTACAAACTTCTTCAATTAGCCACTGCAGCTCTGGTAACCAGTGGGACAGCGACACTCGAAACCGGCCTAATTGGATGTCCTCAAGTGGTTTGTTATAAATCGGTAGGAGGAAGATTACTCAATTTTATTTTTGACAACTTCTTTCCAATCAGTTATTTTAGTTTGGTTAATTTGGTAACAGATAGAGAAGTTGTTCCTGAATTACTTGGAGCAAAATGTACCGTAAGTAATATCAAATCACATCTTTTTGATATTTTACCGGGTCATAAGGGTCGAGATCAACAACATGAAGGATACAACCAATTAAGGCAAAAGATAGGAGCCGATGGTTGTTCGCTCCGTGCAGCCAAAGCCATTGTCCATTCATATAGAGAAAGACTCGGTAAAGTATAGATGATGGATTTTTAAACAGCTCATATAGTCTAAATATCATATTCATAAAAAAGAGACAATCGACAAATCAAATTATTAGCTTGTCGGCTGTCTCTTTTGTTACTATCTGACAAAGAATACTGCTTTTAACCCAAAAATGTCGATAGAACATCGGAGTATCACATACACTCAAATATTCAAAGCCCTTTTTCCCTTTATCACATCTCACCAAAATGGCGGAGAAATTTAGTAGATAAGAATCATTTTATAGGATTATAAAACGATGATATATAATGCATTAAGAGTAATAATCTCTAATGACGGTCATTAGAATCTGCCATCTAACGACAAATCTGGGTTTAACCATGATTATGGTAGTATCCCCAAAAGTGTTAGTATCCCTAAAAGTGTGTAATTGAAGTTTATCTTTGAGTCAAAATTAATCATTTCATTCAATTGTTTTTCTCATCCGTCAGGCTGGCTCGAAAAAACCAAGGGGATTGACGTTCAGCAGAAGGCTCGCAGCGATACTGCTTTAACCATGGTTATGTCCTTTTATGTCTAATTTCAAAAGGTAACCATAAAGGGCTGAGTTTCACAAGAAATCTCAGCCCTTATTTTGTTTTATTTATGAAACTATTAGCGGAAACTAATAAAAGTAATCTATTTATAAACAAATAGTTATCAAGACATTGACTTCTATTTTACTATTATTTTCTTAGAGATATATTGTCCATGAGATGTTTTGACTCTTACAATATAAATACCCGGATTTAGATGGATTGAACAGGTATTCTTATTTTCCATTGTCATTATTTTTCCTTGAATATCGAAAATTTCTAATGAACTAATGTCTTCATCCATTACGTTCACTGTATCTCCATCTATTGTAATTTGAATATTTTTCAATCCATCGATTACGTTATTTGACAAAGGTTTGTCTGAAATACTCAGCTTAATGTCATCCAAAAGGAGTCCATATTTAGACTTTGATTTGTGTTGCCAAGCGATATAAATACTTTGTCCTTTATATTTAGAAAGATCTATCGAATAAGCATACCACGCAATTCCTTTGTATTCATTGGTTTTGACAAGTGTCAGAGGAATGACATTATCTTTAAAATCTTCAGTTGCTTTATTACTTCCTGTTGAAACCCATAATGCAAAGCTATCTTTGAATGAATAATCTTTCCCTGTATTGGGATCAACTCCTTCACTTCCATAGCTTTTAATATAGAAATCCAGTACAGGGAATCCATCCGTCGGCAACTTTATCTGAGGTGTTATTAGCCAATTGTCTGTATTAAGATTTTTCCCATCATAATCATAGGTTTTCTCATTGTATTTCATCGGATAGTATGACCAAGAAGACATACATTCAACACCACTGTGCACATAGCTTCTGGCTACATTGTCTTGCCAGAAATATGTGGCTTTGGACATCACAGTATTGAATAGAATCCAATCATATCCATCTTTGTCCTTATCAATAGAAGTCCAACCATTAAGAGGGCTTTCAAAATCTCTCAAATAAGGGAAGAAGGCAATTTTATCATCATCATTGATTACAATATTACGTCGAAAAACAGCCTCTCCATTTTTATCCTTTACATGAAGAGTCACCTTATAGATACCGGCTTCTTTCCAAGTTACATTGGGACTTTCTTCATTATAACTATCTTGAGATGAGCCCTCAATATTCCAAATGTAATTTACAGAATAATCCGCACTCCTGACATAAGCTTTTAGGTTGATAGGAGTGTTTTTTCTGTAACCACCAAAGCGAATATCGTTAATTTCAGGAATATCATCAGGCTTCAAGGCACTGTCCATCACTTCGCTAAATGCCTTTAGGATATTTTCACTGGAGATTTCATCTTTCCAAATTTTCTGTGTCGCATCAAAGTAGTTTCCACCGAAGTCGATCAGCATAAAGAATGGCATATTCTTGTATTTGAGTCCTAAATCATCCATTAACTGAGTTGAGGAGACTATAGGAAACGGATATTTTCCTCCATCTGTCCAATCATTATTGCTATTCATTATTTTATCGGGAGCATCGCCATCAATATCTACAATGATGATTTGTAATTCGTCGGAATACTTTTTATTGAATTCGCCCAGTATGTGCTGTTCATGAACATCCCAACATTCAGAAGTCCAAAGATTTATTCCGACAATAAGCACTCTTTTACCACTGTCAAGGAGTTGTTTGATGTTGTATTCTTTTCCTTGTATATCGGAGAAAGAATAATCAACTTTTTTCAATTTATTCCAAATGATTGGCTTTGCCTTTTGCTCCGTTCTAAATTCATTTTGCACCACCTGCTTGTTATTTTGAGTTTCCGATGCGGCAACAATATCCCCACTTTCTCCTATTAATAACGAAGTGGTAGCAACACAAAGGGTTAGTAATCGAGTAATTCTTTTCATTGGATAAATATTTAAATGCAATTAAACTTAATTTCTATACAATAACAATTGAGTCCTTCTACAACGATCTTCTTACCTTGTTTAACAATCAAGTTAGTTGAAAATAGTTTCTTGGTCAAAGAATAATCTTGTACTGATAATTCTCTGCATCGCAATTAGAAATTTCCAATATATATACACTTTGAGGTAAGTTAGTGGTAGATAATGAGACTTCATTTTTACCTTCTGACTCTACAATGATTTTTCCGGAAATGTCAATAAGTCTGACGCGAATGGTTGAATTCCCTTCAACTACAACTTTTCCATTGCATTGTATCACCGAAAATGGTGATTGATTATGCAGTTCTTTTGAATGAGTATCATTAGTGTTTTTGATTGTAATATCATCAATTAGTGCTGCCATTCGATTCTTATCCTCGTGTTTGAATGCAATAAAAATCTTTTCTCCCGCAAACTTTTTAAGACTGGCTGAATATTTGCGCCAGATGTTTGCACTTTCTTTATCTGGTTCTAATATGGTATCATCTATAAGTTTCTGACTAAAATCTTTTGGTGTAACACCGGTAGTCGAAACCCACACTGATATTTGATCCATATCTCTTCCTTCGCTTGCGCTTGCGCCATAAAAGGACAATTCATATTCCTTACCGTCATTTGGAATCTGTATTTGTGGAGAAATGAGCCAGTCGTTTGTTGTGAGAGCTTTTTCTTTTGCCAATACTCCATTATCATTTTGAGGTATTGCAGACCATGAAATCATGCTATTTTTTCCACTGTGAGAGAAGGTAGACAATAACTCTTGAGGCAAATTGGCAATTCCATTTTTTTCAATACGATTAAGCATCATCCATCCATATCCGTCATTGTCTAAGTCAAGGCTATTGTACCCTTGTGGATTTTCGAAATCTTCTTTATATGGTAGTTGGCTTATGAGAGTGGTCTTTCCGACCCGTACCTTTCCATTATACACAGTTTTATAAGGAGTATCGTCAATAGTAAGTGTGTATTTTATCAATCCACTATTTTTGAAGATGACTTCAACTTGCTCACCTTCATACTCACCCACTCCTTCAAAATTCCAAGTAATCTTGGGATGATCTCCCATCGATTTATATTTTACACCAAATTGAGCCGTGAAATGTGCTATTGGATTAGGCTGATCCACTGACAATATCAATGGTTTTTTGTCTCTTTTTAGGGATTGAGCCATCACTCGATCGAAGTGTTTCAATTCAGAATTGACAATCTTATAGCGGCCGTTAAGATCGATAAATGCCAGTGTTGGATATCCGTCATCTGCAACCCCGAGTGATGTCATCATGTTTTTATCCGAGATGATGGGAATTATACTTTTCCCTTCATCGGTCCAATCCCCCTTGGAAGGTTTGCCACCGGTTGAATTTTCTTTTCCTTGTATAGCAGATAGATTGGCACCTTCTGCTTCTACCCACAATACTAAAATATCGTCTTTATACTTCTCTTGTATCTCTTCAAGAATGCCACTCTTATGGATGCTCCAGCAAGGAGCACACCAAACTACAGAAAAGTCTATTAGAAGATGTTTTCCAGAGTTTAGTATCTCCTGAAGGTCGTACTCATTGCCATAAATATCCTTTGCACGATAATTCATTCGAAGCTTTGGATCCATTGAGTTGATTGCTATCGATTGGGGATGGTCTATATATTCATAGACGGCAGAATTATTAGTATAATTTAACAAGTTAATTTCTTGTGTCATACCAGTATATAAGATTGGAGATAGCAGCATATATGGAATAACAGAACACCACATAGTTAATATATTACTTTACATATTTGAAGTATATTCTTAGTTATTGAAGACAATACTAAACTAATATTTGCAATTTTATTTTGAATAATTCTCTCTTCGATGACCTAAAAGTAGCAAATTTCATTAAAAACAACATCATGAAGAATAATAATAGAAGCTATTTAGATTTATTTTGCAAATTGGTTGTATGAGTTTTTTTATCTCAATTGATGCTGAAAAAATAACTGTCTATGGAAGTATATTAAAGTTTAAAGTAAACAATATGAGTTAGTTGAATCATTCAGTCTCTTATAGTTCAAATCTGTTTTAATAGAAACTTAATTCCAAAAACCATAAAAGGGATCTATTATGTTTGACTATTTTTTTCAAGGTGGAGACCTATATATAAGTTATTATTACTATATTTCGCCACGAAAAGATTATCATTAATCAAATAACACAGCAGAACTGTATGTTTCCTTCTTAAATTGAAGAAGTAGATTGTTTTACATTGTAAATCTCATAATGTTAGGCAACAAATTACAAACTATAATTATAATAAAATGAGAAAAACGACATTACTTTTAATCATGTCCTTATTTTTTTTGACCATCAATGCTCAAAAATTTTACAATTGTGGACAGAGACAGTCTTTTCGTTCTGAGGCTCCTACATCAGCTCCGACGGATGGATTTAGTTATTGCGATCGTCATTCTAATCCTTACAGATTAGGTGCAGGTGTGGGAACTAATACTCCCACAAGGCTTATGGCTTTCATGCGTCTTCCTCCCTTGAGCTCTGATCATAAGCTTTCTTGGTTTTCTTTTTATTCGTTAGCTGATGACGAGCATGGAGCTTTCGTTGTTTTGGATGGCAATTTCATAGTCTCTTATCTTATGGATGTTAAGATTAAGGAAGGTTGGAACACAGTAAAGCTTGCAAAACCTTTGACTCTTAGAGGTGATAACTGTCTTGGTTATATGGTGCATTCTACAAATGAAATGCTACGTCCTCTTGCTTTTGACTTGAGTACTACTATACCGACATCAAGCTATCTCGCAGATATGAATTCAGATGATTACCTTGATCTTGGTTATTCTCCGGAGGTTGCAGACATTACCAACAACAATTATGGAAATCTAATGGCTATAGCCGGTATTGAAGGTCCGGATGTTGAACATATGGCTGCTATTACAGATATCGATGGATCGCATTATCTTAGTTCAGGTGAAAGCACGAAAATTAAAGTTAAGGTCCGTAATATAGGAACCAAAGAGATTACCTCTCTCGGATTAGTTGCAACATTGGAAAATGGAGAAAAACAAAATATTAATGCAACGACCAATATCCCTGTGGCTAATGAGATGGAAGTTCCGGTTGATTTTAAAGCGCCAAAAGCTGGATTTGATACTTATGCAGCTTTTAGATTGCCAACTATCAATGGTTACAAACAGCTTTTGGATCAGCCTATGACTCCTTTTTTCTATAATGTCAAGGATGATACTAAATTTATACCTGTCAAAGATGTTCTTATCGAACAATTTGTTACCGAAATGAGCATGAATGCAGCTCAACGTTATCCTATATTTAAGGCTGCGATTGAATCTTTGCGTAAAGATGGTTATAATGTAAGTGTGATCAGACATCATGCCGGTTATCTCAAGGATTTTCTTACGCTCGAACCCTCTCAAGAGTTGTCTGAATACCTATTTAATACCATCGGAGGTTTTTCTCATGGTACAACGATTGATAGATTAACTTTGGGGCAATATAGGATGAAAAGATTGAGTGATCCTTTCGTTATGGGTGATGATTTCTATGATTATGCAAAAAAGGTATTAATGAGAGAAATACAATTTGGAGAAATAACCAAAGTACTTTTCAAGGGTGGAAACAAAATTGAAATTTATGGTAAGATCTATAAAGGTGTAGACCCTAACGATTTATATTTAAATGTTGTGCTAACTGAAAGTGATATAGAGCCCGAACAACAGGTTAATGGTACACCCGATTATAGACATGATGATGCTCCACGTATCTTTATGACCGGAGCTTTTGGAACACAGATGACAGTCAATCCTGATGGTACATTTGTATATTCAGGAGGTTATGGTATCCTTCCGGGTAATTGGGATGAGCTCAAAATGAAGGTTGTAATATTTGGAACTCATCATCGAGATGAATTTACAGATAGCTACTTTAGACACAGAGTTTTATTCTCAAAGACAGTTGATTTTGGATATAACTATGAACCTACATCAAGTCAAACCCCTGAACTTCAAAAGCCTGTTGTAACCATGATTGGAAATCGTCTTTCCATAGCAGGTCAATATGATGAATGTTTAGTCTTTGATATGAATGGACGGATAGTTGCCAATATGGGTAATGCGACTTTGCCTCAAGGTCTTTATGTCGTCAAAGTAAAGTCATTTGGACATGATTATATCTACAAGGTAGATGTAAAATGATGATCCTTTTGAATTGATAAGCAATATTAAAAACAATAAAGGCTGTATCGGATCTTAACTCGATACAGCCTTTATTATTTTTACACTGCAACAGCCTTCTGACTATAGCAAGTTTGAGCAGGTCTTTGGAATAATCAAACTTGTTACTTATTTGGAAAACTTTTCGTAGAAAGGTTTCTTCTTATCCCCCTTTTTAGATCCTTTTTTGTCCGCACGCTTCTTACGGTCTTTTCTTGAATTTCTTGGAGGAGCAAACGAAAAGTCTCTATCCCTAAACTCCCTTTTGCCATTTCTTCCGGACTTTCTTCTTCGCCCTTCTTCACGACCGGAGTCTTCATTTGCATATTCAACATTGATGAGTCTACCACCTACTTCATAGTCATTCATGCTATTGATGACCGTGTCTGCCTCATTCTCTTCTACATCAAAAAAGGCAAAACGAGCAAAAAGATCGATCTTACCAATCTTAATTCTTGTCCCCGGACAACATCTATTAACCAATTCGATGAGCTTGTCGGGGAAGAGCTTGTCAGATTTGCCAAAGTTTATTCGAAGTCGTTTCATGCCCTCTTCTGCACGAGCATTTTTTCGATCTCTTTTGCCTTCTCCTTTTTCATGTGGAATACGTCCTCTAAGATCCGCTTCATCGATTTCTGGCGTGGTGCGATAATAATCTAACAATTTAGAGAACTCCATGCTGACAATTCGTCTGATCAGATCCTCTCTCTCAATCCAATCCAATTTGCGAATAATACCCGGCATAATAGCCTCGATCCCTTCAGAATTTTCTTCGGGAACTTCGTTTTCGATGCGATTTGCAAGATTGTATAGTTGCTTCTCACACACCTGCATACCATTAGGTAAAAATTGTCTTTCTATCTCCCTGCCAATGACTTTCTCAATATTCTTGATCTTTGACTTTTCCCTACTATGACAGATTGCAATAGAGAGACCTGTACGCCCGGCTCTTGCTGTACGTCCGGATCGGTGTGTGTAGCTTTCGGCTTCGTCGGGCAATCCATAATGAATCACATGAGTAAGATTGTCCACATCCAATCCTCTTGCTGCCACATCAGTAGCAATCAGGAGTCTGATATGTCCAATTCTAAACTTTTGCATGACATAGTCTCTCTGTGCCTGACTAAGTTCTCCGTGAAGGGCATCGGCATTGTAGCCGTCCTGTATCAATTTGTCTGCAATATCTTGAGTCTCTGCACGAGTTCGACAAAATACAATCCCATATACCTCCGGATAATAATCCACGATACGTTTTAGTGCAAGATACTTATGTCTTGCCGCCACCAGGTAATACTGATGTTTGATATTGGCGTTTGCTGTATTGCGAGATCCTACCACAATTTCCTTGAAGTTGTGCATATAGCTTTTGGCTATACTTCCAATCTCCTTAGGCATCGTAGCAGAAAATAGAAGCATATGTCTTTCGTCAGGAACATGACTCAAAATCTCATTGAGACTCTCCATAAAACCCATATTCAGCATTTCGTCAGCCTCATCCAATACAACAGTATGTGTATCTTGCAAAGTAATGGCTCCTCGATTGAGAAGGTCTACGAGTCTTCCGGGTGTGGCAACCACTACAGATACGCCTCTTTTAAGAGACTTGATTTGCACCTCAATAGAAGCACCACCATACACCGGCACTACTGAAATTTTATCCAGATACTTGGAATAGCTGATCAGATCATTTGTAATCTGAAGGCATAACTCACGCGTCGGACTAAGTACCAAGGCTGCAGGAGATTTGCTGTTTGGTGCAATATTGCAGACTGCTATCTTTTGAAGGAGTGGCAAGCCAAATGCTGCGGTCTTACCGGTCCCGGTCTGAGCCAATGCTATAAGATCAATATCTTCTCCAATAAGATAAGGAATGACTGCCTCTTGTACAGGCATAGGATTTTCGAAGCCAATTTCTTCAATGGCTCGCTGTAGAGGATCGATGATCCCCAATTCTTGAAAGCTTTTCAATGTCGTTTATAAATATTTAGTGCCCTTCCAATACCCTATTGCTTATCACAAGCTTTTTCTGAATTATGTCGTTGAGATAGCGTTTGTTGGCTATATACAAGACAATCCTTACTATCGAGTATCTCATCTCACATATCTTTTTCTAACCTGGATATAAAGAGGGTTGAAACACTCAAATGGAGCTAAATATTGCTCCACAACCATAACTATAAACTATGACTAACGTGCAAAAGTCTAAGTTATCCGAAGGGCCACCACAAGCGACATTGCTTCCACTTTCAAGCATTGTCACTTCATGATGTAAGTTAAAAATTAAGAACTCCTCTTTGAAGTTCCTTTTGTGTTATTTGCTCAAGTCGCGGCTTTTGCTTCCTAAATAACCTCCATGATGCCTTTTGGCATAATCGGGATAGTCAAAGTTGATTTCTTGCATTGTCCTAACGACAAGCAAATCCCCTATGACGGTCATCATCGTTGTACTTGTAGTTGGTGTAAGCCCCAAAGGACATACTTCGTCCGGATTGCCGGTTGACAGACATACGTCCACCACCTTGGCCAAATCACCGGATGAATTGCCGGTAATAAGAATAAGTGGAATATTCTCTACCAGTCCATGAACAAGATCAACAAGCTCAAGTACTTCTCTTGTCTTACCCGAATTGCTAACGAGCAACATAATATCCCCCTGACGAATTATACCCAAATCGCCATGTTGAGCTTCGCTTGGATGTAAGAAGTAAGATGGAGTACCGGTTGAGCAAAATGTCGTAGCAATATTTGCTGCAATTTGCCCGGCCTTACCCATACCGGATGTAATCAATCTTCCACCACGTTTGTGTACGTATTCTACGATCAAACCAACGGCTTTGTCATATTCATTTGTCTTAGGAATCCTCAATATGGCATCTGACTCATATTTAAGAATCTCTTCAACAGTGTAATTTTTCTTCGTTTTTGTATCCATAAAATACTTTTTCTTGAGGCTGTCTTCTTTGCAATTGCCCGTTTTATTCAACAAATAACGATAGACATTTTGTTGTACCTTTGTCTACCTTTTGCAACAAGAATGCCTGCCAATCATACTATTTATCGATGATATGACAAGCTTCAAACATGAAAGTTTACTCACATGTTTTATTCTTTAGCACTGCAAAAGTATTGATTATATTTGACCTCTCACTACTTTTAGGAGAAAATAATGACGAATTATCACATACACACCCTTCAATCCGGGCTCAAAATAGCAGTAAAACCAGAAAAATGTTTGGTGACTTACATGGGCTTTGCCGTAAGAGCCGGTACAAGGGACGAATCAAAATCCTCTTATGGCCTTGCTCATCTTGTCGAGCATATGCTGTTTAAGGGAACATCCAAGAGGACAAGCACTCACATTATCAATCGTGCAGAAGAGGTTGGAGCTGAGCTTAATGCTTATACAACAAAGGAAGAAACTTTTATTTATGCCGCCTTACCCGGTCAGTATTGGAAAAGGATCTTTAGGCTTCTTTCGGACATCGTTCTGAATAGTCGTTTTCCTGAGGAAGAACTTTCTAAAGAGAAAACGGTCATTATAGATGAGATCAATTCATACAAAGATTCTCCAAGCGAGTTTATCTATGATGAATTTGAGAATATGATCTTTGACAAAACTCCACTGGGTCACAACATATTGGGAAGTGAGCGTTCTGTCAATCACATTTCTGCTAAAATGGCACGAGACTTTATGAGGAAGTATTATCGCCCGGACAATATGATCTTTTTCATCAATGGCGATATCAATGAAACTGAGCTCATAAAGCTTGCCAATCAGATCTTTGGAAATACTCATTCTGAAGACCCGATAAGTCATATTCCTATTGATGAACATTGTTATACTCCAACACATAAAAGGAGGAGAAGAGATACCTATCAATATCATGTCATGATGGGTACGAGAGCTTATTCCATGCATCAACCCGAGAGAATAGGGCTCAGCCTACTCCTAAATATATTGGGTGGTCCGGGTATGAACTCAAAACTTAATATGGCATTACGTGAGCACAATGGATTGGTCTATAATGTGGAGTCATCTTATACAGCCTATTCCGATGGAGGGATGCTTGCGATTTATTATGCTTGCGCAAGGGAAAATGCAGAAAAGGCAGAGCGTTTGGTCAAGCAAGAGTTTGACAAATTGATCGCTCATCCAATATCTGAAGAGGAACTACTTGCGGCCAAAAGGCAAGTTAAAGGGCAGCTTATGATTGCTGAAGATAGTCGTGAAAATGCAACCTTGAGTTTTGCAAAAAGTATTTTACACTATGGCAAACAAGATTCATTGGAGCGTGTTCTCCAAAGGATTGATTCTTTGACTGCTAAAGATTTGCATTCTTTGGCAACAGCAAAACTCAAAATGGAAGACATGACAACATTGACATATATTTAACAATACTTCGGTAAATTTTTACCGAAAAATTAAAAGTTAAACAATAGAACTGACAAAAGTCGGTTCGAAAACACTAAAGAGATCATTGAAATGTTGTCAAAACGAATGGTTAAGCATGAAGAAAT